>CAXBQO010000062.1:0-6533 GCA_963977945.1 uncultured bacterium | reverse complement strand
ATTCATTTCAGTGCGCAATAACAATTCAAATGAAGCATCAGCTGCTTCGAAAGTGAAACCTTTGCCCTCTAATTGCTTAACTTTTTCTACTACGCGTCCAATTAATTCCTTATCGCCACCTAAATCGATTCCTAATTCTTGAGATTTCAATTCAATGGAAGCACGGCCAGCCATTTCCGAAACCAACATGCGCATATCGTTTCCAACAGTTTCAGGGTCCTCATGTTGATACATCGCCGGATCAACTTTGATTGCGCTGGCGTGTAGACCTGCTTTGTGTGCGAAGGCTGAAACTCCGACATATGGTTGCCTTGCACTTGGTGCAACATTTGTAACTTCAGCAACTGCATGTGAAATTCGAAATGCTTCTTGTAATTTTCCTTTTGGTAAAACTGACTTTTCTTTTTTCAACTCTAAGTTTGCAATTATTGAAACTAAATCAGCGTTTCCGGTGCGCTCGCCGTATCCATTTAATGTGCCTTGCACATGAGTTACACCTGCTGAAACTGCAGCCAATGAATTTGCGACCGCACAGCCAGTGTCGTTGTGGCAATGAATGCCAAGTCTTGCTTTTGATTTACCAATAACTTCATTAACAATCTGCGAAAGTTGATCTGGCAACATTCCACCGTTTGTATCGCAAAGTGCAACTACATCTGCGCCAGCTGCCATTGCTGCGTTTACTACTTCAATTGCGTAGTTTTTATTGAATAAATAACCATCAAAGAAATGTTCAGCATCTAGAAATACTCTTTGACCACCAGTTCTTAAAAATTTAATTGAATCGGTAATCATCTTTAAGTTTTCATCTAAATCTGTTTTTAACGCTTGCTCAACATGGCGAGCATCGCTCTTGGCAACAAGTGTTACAACCGGTGCGCCAGAATCTTGCAGCGCACGCAGCAGTGCATCATCAGCTGCATTTACATTTGGTCTACGAGTAGCACCAAACGCTACAAAAGTGGCATTTTTTAATTTCAATTCAGTCTGCGCTAATTTAAAAAATTCAGTGTCTTTTGGATTAGCTCCTGGCCATCCGCCTTCAATAAAACCAACACCTAAATCATCTAGATGCCTGGCAATAGTTAACTTGTCGTGAACTGAAAGATTTAATCCTTCTTGTTGCGCACCATCACGCAAAGTTGTGTCATAGATATGAAAATTGTCAGAGATCATTAAATAACTCGTTTGTTCCATCCATGTTTATCGGCAACTTGTCCATGTTGAATTGCTAGAAGCTGCGCCCGAATTTCATTTGTGATTGGTCCGGGTTTGCCATCGGCGGTTGTCCAAGTTCCGGCACTTGATTTAGCGGCGCCAATTGCCGAAACCACTGCCGCAGTTCCGCAAGCAAAGGTTTCAGTTATTTCGCCACTTTGAACTCCGTTTTTCCAATCATCAATTGAAATCATTACCTCTTCAACGGAATATCCAAGATCACTTGCCAATGTAAGAATTGAATCGCGGGTAATGCCTGGAAGTAATGTGCCAGTTAATTTTGGAGTAATTATTTTTGCACTCTTACCTGAACCTTTAACGAAATAAAGATTCATTCCGCCCATCTCTTCTACCCAAAATCTTTCTTTTGCATCAAGCCAAACCACTTGATCACAACCTTGTTTTGCCGCTTGTTGTTGCGCAACTAAAGATGCCGCGTAATTGCCACCGCATTTTGCTTCACCGGTTCCACCTAATGCTGCGCGCACATATTCCGTTGAAATCCATACCGTTACCGCATTTGCTGCATTGAAATATGCAGCGGCAGGTGTAGCAATTAAAAGATATGTGGCTTCATTTGATGGTCGAACACCTAAGCCAACTTCAGTTGCAATTAAAAATGGGCGAATATAAAGAGATTCGCCAACTTTCTTTGGCACCCAATCTTTATCTTGTTTTATTAATGCTTCAATTGTGGCTAAGAAAAAATCAGTTGGCATTTCTGGAAGTGCCATGCGCGCTGCGCTTCTTGCAAATCTTTTAGCGTTTGCTTCTGGTCTAAATAATGAAACTCCACCATCTGGCTGGATGTAAGCCTTCATTCCTTCAAATATTTCTTGGCCATAATGAAAAACCATTGTCGCCGGGTCAAGACTTAATGGACCGTATGGTTGCAATGATGCATCTGACCAACCATTTTTTTCACTCCATTTAGCTACCACCATGTGATCGGTGTAGTACTTACCAAAACCTGGCGCGCTTAAATACTCATCGCGTTTTGCAGCCGGAGTTGGGTTTGAATTTAACTTTACATTTACTTTCATGCCACAGCCTTTGCTAACGCTTCGCCAATTTCAGTGGTGCTACGTTTTTGATCTTTACGATTTAGTAAATCTTGCGCCACAGCTTTTTCAATATCCTTTGCTGCATCACTTAAACCTAAATGTTCAAGCATCATTGCAATCGACAAGATTGTCGCGGTTGGATCTGCCAAATTTTTTCCAGCGATATCAGGGGCTGAACCATGAACTGGTTCAAACATTGAAGGAAATTTTCCGGTCGGATTTATGTTTCCAGATGCTGCTAATCCGATGCCACCACAAATTGCGGCTGCGATATCGGTCAAGATGTCACCAAATAAATTATCGGTTACGACTACATCAAATCGATCTGGATTTGTTACAAAAAACATTGCGGCGGCATCAACATGTAAATAATCAGTCTGCACATCTGGAAAATCTTTAGCGACTTCAGCAAATACTCGACTCCATAATCCACCCGCTCTTACTAAAACATTATTTTTATGAACTAATGTCAGTTTTTTTCGTGGTCGCGCTTTTGCTTTATTGAATGCATATCTAATTACTCGTTCGACACCGTTATAAGTATTGATTGATTCTTCAGTAGCGTGTTCAGTTTTACTGCCTTGATCTTTTACTTGTCCGGCACCGACATATAAGCCTTCGGTACCTTCACGCACCACCACAAAATCGATGTTGTTGCTATTTGTAATTGCGCTCTTAACGCCTGCAAATAATCGCGCTGGCCTTAAATTTACATAATGATCAAAACCAAATCGCAGTTTTAAAAGTAATCCACGCTCTAACGTTCCAGATGGAACCGATGGATCACCAACCGCACCAAGCAAAATCACATCTGCTTTTGCTAAATCTTTCATTACATCATCTGGCAGCGCTTCTTTGGTTTTGTGCCAATACTTTGCACCAAGTTCGTACTCTTTTTTATCAAATTTAACTTGGTATTTGCTAGCCACAACATCTAAAACTTTTAGACCTTGCGCAACAACCTCTGGGCCAATGCCATCGCCAGCAATCACCGCCAAATTAAATGTTTTCATAATTAATCGTTAACCAGATTTACATAACGCACCATTGATGCGCCAGTTTCTTTCTCGATGATTTTTACAGTGTCTGCTGGAATTTGAGAATCAACAGTTAACGCCATCAATGCTTGGCCGCCAGCACGATCGCGGGCAACCTGCATATCGGCAATGTTTATTTTCAATTTTCCAAGCGCATTACCAACTACGCCGACGACACCAGGACGATCGCTATAACTTAAGAACAATAAGTTTTCAGTTGGTTTCAAATCTAAATCATGGTCATCAATTGCCACGATTTTTTCAATTTGTTTAATTCCCATCAATGTTCCGCTAACCAAAGCAGTGGCACCGTTCTGACATGCAGCTCTGACTGAAACTAAGTTGCGATGATCTGGACTGTCTGCATCGGTTGAAACTTTTGAAGTTAAATTCTTATCAGCGGCTAGTGATGGTGCATTTACATAAGTAACATCTTCAGCGCCAGTTGCAATCAACGCACCTTTCAATGCGCTTGTTGCTAATACTGAAACATCTTCGCTGGCAATTTCACCGCGAACTTCAACATCAATTGAAACTGGAATTTCACCAGCGAGTGCGGTTGCAACTTGTGCCAATTTTTCAACAAGTGGCAATGCCGGTCTAATAACTTCAGCAATTGCGCCACCTTTAACATTTACTGCATCTGGAACTAATTCTCCGCTTAATGCTTTGCGAACAGATTGCGCTACCGCTATTCCGGCACGCTCTTGTGCTTCATCAGTTGATGCGCCAAGGTGTGGCGTCGCAACAACATTGTCTAGTTCAAATAATGGTGAATCGGTGCATGGTTCGGTGGCAAATACATCTAAACCAGCGCCGGCAACTCGTTTTTCTTTCAACGCTTTATAAAGTGCGGCTTCATCTAATACTCCACCACGTGCTGCGTTAATTATTCTCACCGATGGTTTTACTTTTGTCAGCGCGTTTTCACCAATTAAATTGGCGGTCTCTTTAGTTTTTGGTAAATGAATTGTGATGAAATCACTTACTTTTAATAATTCATCAAGTTCTACTAAGCGCACATTTAATTGCGCAGCGCGGGCTGGTTGTAGGTATGGATCATAAGCGACAACGTGCATTCCAAAAGATTGCATACGTGAGGCAACTAGTTGTCCGATACGACCAAAGCCAACGATTCCTAAAGTTTTTTCAAAAATTTCAGCCCCGGTGTACTTACTTCGCGCCCACTTACCACCGCGAAGTGCAGCATGCGCTGGTGAAATAAATCTGGCGCTTGCCAATATCAATGCGATTGCTAATTCAGCTGCGGAGACAATGTTTGATGTTGGTGCATTAACCACCATTACTCCAGCTGCGGTCGCTGCTGGAATATCAACATTGTCTAAACCAACACCGGCACGAGCAATAACTTTTAATCCTTTTGCTGCAGAAATCGCTTCTGCATCCATTTTTGTGGCAGAGCGAATTAATACTGCATCAACTCCGGCAGATAATGCTTTTAAAAGTTGAGTTCTATCTGCGCCATCGCAATTTCGAATTTCAAAATCTGGCCCCAATGCCGAAACTGTTGCCGGTGATAACTCTTCTGCGATAAGTACAACTGGTTTGTTAGCCACGTGCCGCCGAACCTTCTTTGTAATCATCATCTTTTGCTTTTACCCATGACATCATCTTTCGCAAATCGCGACCAACTTGTTCGATCGGATGTTGTTCACCTTTTGTGCGAAGTGATTTAAATTCAGGAGCGCCAGCATCTTGATCATCGATGAAACGTTTTGCAAATGCGCCAGATTGCACATCTGCCAAAACTTTTTTCATATTTTCTTTTACATGCGGATCAATTACGCGTGGGCCGGAAATGTAATCGCCATATTCAGCGGTGTCAGATACTGACCAACGTTGTTTTGCGATGCCACCTTCATACATCAAATCAACAATTAACTTTAATTCGTGCAAACATTCAAAGTATGCAACTTCTGGTTGATAACCGGCTTCAATCAAAGTTTCAAAACCGTACATAACTAATTGCGATGCGCCACCACAAAGAACTGATTGCTCGCCAAACAAATCGGTTTCAGTTTCTTCTTTAAATGTGGTGAGAATTCCACCAGCGCGTAATCCGCCAATTGCTTTTGCATATGAAAGTGTTAAGGGCCAAGCATTGCCGCTGGCATCATTTTCAACTGCCACAATCACTGGAACTCCGCGGCCGGCTGAATACTCACGGCGCACTAAATGTCCTGGACCTTTTGGCGCCACCATGCAAACATCAATATTTGCTGGCGGTTTGATGTAACCAAATCGAATATTAAATCCGTGTCCAAAGAACAACGCGCTACCTGGTTTCATATTTGGTGCAATTGATTGCGTATAAATATGTCGTTGCACATGATCTGGCGCGAGCAACATAACTACATCAGCGGTTTTAACTGCATCTTCAACTGTGGCAACTTTTAAACCTTCAGATGCAACTTTTTCCCAAGACTTTGAACCTGTTTTCAAACCAACTGTGACATCAACTCCGGAATCACGCAGTGATAACGCGTGCGCATGTCCTTGAGATCCGTATCCGATTACCGCTACTTTTTTAGATTGGATGATTGATAAATCTGCATCCTCATCGTGATAAATCGTTGCCACTTGTTTTCTCCCTTTTTCTTATTTTTTTCTTTTGTTGTGTGTCTTGGTTATTTGTCTTGGTTAATTCTGATAATCCGCAGTGGAATTATCACCTGATGATTGATTTGCTGTGCCTAAGGTAGTCAAAGTGCGATCGGCCAAGGTAGTTGCGCCAGTTTCCATTGCAACAACACCAGATTGCACCAACTCTTTTATGCCCACCGACTCTAATTCACTTAAGAACTTCTCAATCTGAGCGCGCTCTCCTACCGCTTCAACTTCTAGTACGCCATTTGATTCTGAATATTTTGCACCAAACTTTTTAACCATTTCTAAACTCTTTGAATTATTTGCAACTTTTACCAGCAGTAACTCTCTTTGAATTGAATTTGTCGGCTTCATTTCAGAAATTCCAATTACATTTACCAATTTAAATAATTGCGCATTAACTTGGTCTAACGCGTGACCCTCTAAATTTAAAACAATAGTCATGCGAGAAACTTTTGGATTTTCAGTTGGACCAACTGCCAGTGAATCAATGTTGTAACCACGACGAGAAAATAAAGACGCCACGCGCGCCAACACACCAGGTGAGTTCTCAACTAAAACTGCAAGTGTATGAAGCGCCATTACA
>CAXBQO010000061.1:0-6582 GCA_963977945.1 uncultured bacterium | reverse complement strand
TGCCATCGCTTGTGGTAACTCTTGGAACGCTTTACATAGTTCGCGGCCTAGATTATGTAATTTCAAATTCAGTCGATTACAACGCACAACAACTTCCAGAATCCATGAACAAAATGGCAGCCACCTCATACTTTGGCGTTTTGCCGTTTCAATTCTTATTAGTAATTATTTTTATGGTGTTGGCATCTTTCTATATGAAATATCGCAAATCTGGTCGTGATCGTTATGCAATTGGTAGCAATCCACCTGCCGCTGATTTAGTCGGTATTCCAGTATTTCGTCGCACATTTATGTCATTTGTTTTCTCCGGCGCAGTTGCCGGAATGGCTGGCGTCTTTTATTTGATGCGCTTTGCTCAGGTTGATGCCACCGCCTTCTACGGACAAGAGTTGGCAGTTGTTGCTGCGGTTGTAATCGGTGGAATTTCAATTATGGGCGGAGTTGGAACGCCACATGGCGCTGTAATCGGTGCGTTGTTAGTGCAGACAATTCAATTAGCACTTGGCGCTCTCGGTGTAGATGCATTTTGGAAACAAGCAATTAATGGTGCGCTCTTGATTATCGCTTTGATTGCAGATCGCAGGTTGGCAGCAAGTAGTGAGCGAGCATTGTTGTTGCAACGAATTAAGGAAAGGGTTTAATTGTGAGTATTTTGCAAAATAATAAAACCCGATCAATAAAATTTACTTGGGATTTAGCAATCATGGCATTGCTAGTTGTGGTTTGGATCCTGGGTACTTTTACTACCGACAATTTCTTAACCGCGTTAAATATTTCGCAGATTTTCTCTAACACTAGCGAAATCATGATCATGGCTACCGCTGTTACATTTTTAATCATCGCCGGTGAAATTGATTTGTCGATTGCAGCCAATGCGGCATTAAGCAGTTGTGCACTTGGTTATGTTTATCGCGCCGGCTTTCCAATCTGGGCATCAATTTTGGTAGCTGTTGCGGTGGGCACTCTGTGTGGTGCGATAAATGGATTCTTAGTAACTAGGTTGAAGTTGGTTGCGCTTGCAGTAACTATCGCGACCATGGCGCTATATCGCGGTCTTGCAAACGTATTAGTTGGTAAAAAACCAATTAGTGAATTTCCAGATTTTTGGACCAGTCTTGGTTTTGACACATTTGGTAAAACATTTATTCCAAAATCTCTGCCAATTATTTTTGTGATTGTTTTAATTTATGGAATTTTGCTGCATCGCACACCATTTGGCCGTCATACTTTGGCAATCGGACAAAGTGTTGAAGCGGCAAGATTTGCGGGTATAAATGTGGAACGTCATAAGATGATTTTGTTTAGCTTAGTTGGCACTATGTCTGGAATTGCTGGAGTGCTTTATACATTTAGATTTTCGCTCTCACAACAAGACAATGCCACTGGATTTGAATTATTAGTAATCGCTGCTTGTTTGCTGGGTGGAGTTTCGATTTTTGGTGGCGTCGGAACAATGTGGGGCGTAATTGCCGGTGTGTTACTTGCAGGTAGCGTTGAATCTTGGCTGACACTCAAAGATGTAAATGCCCAGTGGCGCACAATTGTTACCGGAGTTTTGTTATTGATTTCAGTGACTGTGCCAGCATGGCTCGAGCGTCGAAGAAAGCGCGTATCCAAACAGTAAGAGAAAAATTGGTTTATATAACAAAATAGTTATATAAGCGCAATTAACCGGAATTTTGGTTGTTCTAACTTGTTCCAAAAATCTTTTCCTATTACCTTTAATCCGCTCGCGTGATTGGCTCTATGCAAAAGTATGGAAATTGATTTCACGAGCAATTAGATATATCTATTTAATAAAAAGAAAAAGGAAGGTAAATCTTGAAGAAGATTATCTCTACAATCGCTGCAACTGGTTTGCTTGCTTCGGCAATCGTTCTAGGTGCAACAGGCACAGCTTCAGCTGCTGCTAAATTGAAGATCGCACACATTCCAAAACTTGGCACCATTGGATATTTCCAAGCTGCTGACAGAGGAGTACAGAAAGCTTGCAAGGAGCTAGGTGCTACTTGCGCTTACCGTGGACCAGCAGAAATTACTGCTGCTGCACAGGTTAAGGAAATCAATGCTGCTGTACAACGTGGCGACAATGTCATTTTGGTTGCTGCTAACGACACAAACGCTCTATGCCCAGCATTAACTGCTGCGCAAAAGAAGGGCGTAACTGTTGTTGCTTATGACTCAGATGTGAAGGGCACATGCCGCTCACTATTTGTTAACCAAGCAACTTCAGATGGAATTGGAAATGCATTGGCAGATGACGCTGCAGCACTTGCTGGTAGCTCAGGAGACATTGCAATTCTTTCCACAACCCCAACAGCAACAAATCAAAACGTATGGATCGATTTCATGAACAAGCGTTTGGCTGCTAAGTATCCAAATGTAAAAGTAGTTGCAACTGTTTATGGAAATGACAAGCCAGAGGATTCAACAAATGAAACCAAAGGTTTGCTAGATAAGTATCCAAACCTAAAGGTAATTGTTGCTCCTACTTCAATTGGTATCGTCGCTGCTGCTAAGTTCGTTGATGCATCAGCTAAGAAAGGCAAGGTTTTCGTAACCGGCCTTGGTCTACCAAGCGATATGTCAGTTTATGTAAAGAGTGGAACAGCACACGCTGCACTATGGGATGTTGAAAACTTTGGTTACGTATCTGTATACGTAGCTAACGACATCCGCAACAACAAAGCTAAGACTGCAGTTGGAACCGTTTACAAGAGCGGTCCTAACGATGCTGGCTTGAAGGAGCGCACAGTTACTAAAGGTGCCGTAGGCAACGAACTTGTTCTTGGACCAGCTTTGGTCTTTACAAAGGACAATATTGACAACTACAAGTTCTAATTAATTAGAACTTTGTCAGGTTTTGGGGCTGCTAACGCGGCCCCAAAACTTTTTTAAGCAGGTAATTTCGGAGGCAAAATGGAACGGGTTTGTTTCAGATTAAAAATTAAAAAAGCAAAGATGGCTGAATACATCGAGCGACACAAAGTAGTTTGGCCAGAGATGTTGGCCGCTTTAAGTGAAACCGGTTGGCACAATTACTCATTACATCTTGATAGATCAGATGGCACTTTAATTGGCTACTTTGAAACTCCTAGCCTTGAAAAAGCAAAAGCCGGAATGGCTAATAAAGCAATAAATACCAAATGGCAAAATGAGATGAAACCATTTTTCGAAGAATTAGATGGATTAGCGCCAGATGAGGGCTTTCTCAGGCTAGAGGAAGTATTTTATTTGAAATAATTGCAAAAAAGTTTTACTTTTAATCTATAAATCATCTGGTAAAACCGAATAAAATTAGTGAAAAATAGCGAATAGGAAATCACATGGCCGATCTGAATCAAGCAAAAGAAGTACTCAAAAGATTCTGGATCGAGGTGCCGTCTTGGGCATACGGTAATTCTGGAACCAGATTTAAAGTTTTCGCCCAACCCGGAGTTCCACGCGACCCTTATGAAAAAATCGCCGATGCCGCTCAAGTAAACAAGTACACCGGAGCGGCGCCATCAATTGCATTACATATTCCGTGGGACAAAGTTAAGGATTACTCCGATTTAGCAAGGCACGCGAAAGATAATGGCGTAAGACTTGGCACAATTAATTCAAATACCTTTCAAGATGACGATTACAAATTAGGTTCGGTCTGTCATCCAGATGCAAAGATTCGCAAAAAAGCGGTAGATCATCTTTATGAATGTCTAGACATCATGAATGAAATTGGTGTTAACGACTTAAAACTTTGGTTTGCAGATGGCACAAATTATCCCGGGCAAGATTCACTAGCTGATCGTCAAAATCGCTTGGCAGAATCGTTACAAAAGGTTTATGCCCGCTTAGGAAAAAATCAAAGAATGTTGTTGGAATATAAATTTTTTGAACCATCTTTTTATTCAACTGATGTGCCAGATTGGGGAACTTCATACGCCCATTGCTTAGAACTTGGTCCACAAGCAATGGTTGTGGTTGATACCGGCCATCACGCTCCTGGTACAAACATTGAATACATCGTGGCATTTTTATTACGCGCTAAAAAACTAGGTGCATTTGATTTTAACTCTCGCTTTTATGCAGATGACGATTTAATTGTTGGCGCCGCTGATCCTTTCCAATTATTTAGAATTATGCACGAAGTAAATCTTGGTGGCGGTTTTGCCAAAGACACCGTTGTTTCATTTGTATTAGATCAATGCCACAACATCGAACCAAAAATTCCGGCTCAAATACGTTCTATTACAAATGTGCAAGAAGCGGTTGCTAAAGCATTAATAGTTGATAACGCCGAATTAAAGAAGGCGCAACTTGCTGGCGATGTACTTGCTGGAAATGACATTTTGATGGATGCATACAACACCGATGTTCGACCACTTCTTGAAGAGGTGCGCAAAGAAAAAGGATTACAACCAGATCCAAAGAGTGCGTATGCAAAGAGTGGTTATCAAGAAAAAATTGCGGCAGAACGAGTTGGTGGCGCACAAGCCGGTTGGGGAGCGTGATGGATTCACCGAAAGTAGTAAGTGAATTAATCGCTCGCAGCAATAAGTTAGGTTCAAATCCAAAGTACACAAATTACGCCGGTGGAAATACCTCATGCAAAGGACAAGTTGCAAACCCAGCAACTGGTAAACCAATTGAATTACTTTGGGTAAAAGGTTCGGGTGGAGATCTTGGCACATTAACTGAGGCTGGTCTGGCAGTGCTAGATCTACAAAGATTTAGAGATTTAGTAAATGTTTATCCAGGAATTGAACGCGAAGATGAAATGGTTGCGCTATTTGATTACTGCCGATTTGGAGTTGGTGGCGCGGCACCAAGTATTGATACCTCTATGCACGGTTTAGTTGAGTTTGATCATGTTGATCATCTGCATCCAGATTCAATAATTGCTTTAGCAACATCGATAGATGGAAAAGCCTTAACGAAAGAATGTTTTGGTGATGAAATTTTGTGGGTTGATTGGCGCAGGCCAGGATTTCAATTGGGGTTAGATATTGCAAAATTAGCAAAGGAAAATCCAAAGGCTTATGGCTGTGTATTAGGCGGTCATGGTTTAACAGTATGGGCAAAGACCAGTGCCGAATGTGAAAAGCGAGCAATTACCGCTATCGAAAAAGCGGAAGAGTTCATCAATAAAAAAGGTAAGGCAAATCCATTTGGTTCTGAAGTTTCAAAATTTAAACCACTTGATAAGGAAAAAAGATTAGCTCGCGCCGCTGAAATTGCTCCTTATTTACGTGGCATCGCATCAACTGATTCCCGAATGGTCGGGCACTTCACTGATGTAAAAGAAGTTTTAGATTTTATGGCCGCAAGTAAATTGTCTGATTTAGTTGCGCTCGGAACTTCTTGCCCCGATCACTTTTTGCGCACCAAGATTTCACCAATGTTGATTGATACAAATCCTGATGCAAAAGTAGAAGATGTAATTGCCCGTGCGAAAGAATTACATATTGAGTATCGCAAGCGATACTCAGATTATTACAAAAAATATGCCAGCAAAGATTCACCAGCAATTAGAGGTTCTGATCCAACAATCATTTTGGTTCCTGGCGTGGGAATGTTTAGTTACGGTAAAGATAAACAAACTGCTCGAGTTGCCTCTGAGTTCTACTTAAATGCCATCAATGTTATGCGTGGGGCAGAGGCGATTTCGAAGTACCAACCGATTCCAGAATCTGAAAAATTTAGAATTGAATATTGGGAGTTAGAAGAGGCAAAACTTCGTCGCGCTCCAAAACCAAAAGCACTTGCTGGAAAGGTTGCGGCAGTTACTGGCGCGGCATCGGGAATTGGAAAAGCAATTGCAAAACGACTTTCTAGTGAAGGCGCGTGCGTTGTAATTATGGATCGCGATTTACAAGGCGCACAAAAAGTTGCGGCTGAAATTGGTAATACCGATAAGGCGATTGCAGTTGCAGTTGATGTAACAGATGAAAACGCAATTAAATCTGCATTTGCTGCCGCTGCCATTTCATTTGGTGGCGTGGATATCGTTATTAATAACGCTGGCTTATCACTTAGTAAGTCATTGCTTGAAACCACAACTGCCGATTGGGATCTGCAAAATAATGTTATGGCACGTGGCTCATTTATAGTTTCGCGCGAATCCGCTCGAGTATTGATTGCGCAAAATATGGGTGGGGATATCGTCTACATCTCTTCTAAGAATTCAGTATTTGCTGGCCCAAACAACATTGCATACAGTGCAACCAAAGCTAGCCAATCACATCAAGTTCGATTACTCGCCGCTGAATTAGGCGATAAAGGAATTCGTGTAAATGGAGTTAATCCAGATGGCGTCGTGCAAGGTTCGGGAATTTTCTCTTCAGGTTGGGGAGCAGATCGCGCCAAACTTTATGGTGTTGAAGAATCTAAACTTGGCGAGTTTTACGCGCAACGCACATTGCTGAAAAAAGAAGTTTTACCAGATCACATTGCCGCCGCTGTATTTGCAATTGTTGGTGGCGAATTATCTTTAACCACCGGCTTACATGTACCAGTTGATGGTGGAGTAGCAGCGGCTTTTATTCGCTAAAAATTATTGCGAAACACAAACATGACAAAAGTTAAAACTAAACGAGTAAT
>CAXBQO010000060.1:0-6923 GCA_963977945.1 uncultured bacterium | reverse complement strand
AGCCAACAACTCTTTCTGGATTTTTCATTCCCTCAGACATTTTTTCAACTGATAGCGAAGAGGTATTTGTAGCAATTACACATTCGGTTGTGACGATTTCTTCTAGTTGCTTAAATAGTTTTTGTTTTAGAGCTAACTCTTCAAAGATTGCTTCAATTACAAAATCACAATTTGCAAAAACTTTTTGATCGGTACTACCTGAGATATTTGTACGCAATCTGGTTGCGACTTCAGGTTGAATACGCCCTTTTTCTAACAACTTATCAATCTCACCATTTATATAAGCAAGACCTTTATCTACACGTGCTTGATCTAAATCGGTGATAACTACTGGAACTTTAAGATTTCTTAAAAATAAAAGTGCAAGTTGTGAGGCCATTAATCCGGCACCAACTACGCCAACTCTGGTTACTTTTCGAGCCAATGAAGATTTTGGCGCGCCTTCTACTTTTTTACGTTTCTTTTGAATTAAATTGAAAGCGTAAAGCGAAGCTCGCAAAGGATTGCTCATCACCAGATTTGCCAGCACCTCATCTTCGGCGGCAAATCCATCGGTTAATGAATTCTTCTGCGCGGCTTTAATTAATTCCAATGCTTTCAGCGGTGAGGCGATTTGGGCGCCTTGGTATTTCTTTTGTACCGCGGCGTTACCAATTTCGATTGCCTTATTAAATGCGGCATCATCTTTTGAATAATCTTTGCGTTCAATTTTGTTTTTCCCACTAATTATCGCGGCGGCAAACTGTAAAGATTTTTCTAGAAAATCAGCTGGCTCAAAAACTGCATCGACAACTCCTAATGTGAGCGCGTCTTTAGCTTTCATCATTGTGTTGTTATTGAGTGCGTTAAGAATTATTACTTTTACCGCGTTTTCTGGGCCAATTAATTTAGGCAAAATTGTGGCGCCACCCCAACCTGGAACCAGACCTAAAAAGCATTCAGGAAGAGCGGTGAATGCGGTGGTGGCAAGGGTGCGATATTTGCTGTGCAGAGCGACTTCTAAGCCGCCACCTAAAGCTAATCCATTAACAAAAGCAAAAGTTGGTTTTTTAGAATCAGTTAATTTTCGAAAAACTGCATGACCTAATTGCCCAATTTGAATTGCTTGATTTTTATCTTTTAAAAAGGCGAGCGCAGATAAATCAGCACCCGCTGCAAAAATAAATGGCTTGCCGGTAATTGCTATTGCCAAGCTACTAGATTTTTCCGCCTGATCAATTGCTGTATCTAATGCTTGTAAAGATTGTGGACCAAAAGTATTTGGCCGGGTGTGATCCATTCCGTTATCAAGAGTTATAAGTGAAAGAGTTCCAGAGGTTCCAAATGGAGCAAGGTCAACTTCGCGTACCAAAGCATTAGTTACTACTTCTTCAGGTGCGCCCTCTGGAAGTTTTACTTCAACATTCATAATTGTAAAAAAATTACTTCGCTTTGTAGTTTGGGTTTTCCCAGATTACGGTGCCACCCATTCCTAAACCGATACACATTGTCGTGATTCCATATTTGACTTCTGGATGTTCGGCGAATGCGGTTGCAAGGTTCAACATCAACCGCACACCACTTGAGGCTAGTGGGTGACCTACGGCAATTGCACCACCGTAAATATTTACTCTTGGATCATCATCTGCAATTTTGAAGTGATCTAAAAATGAAAGTACTTGCACAGAAAACGCTTCATTAATTTCAAACAATCCAATATCTGAAATATCTAATCCTGCCTTTTCTAATGCTTTTATCGTGGAAGGAACTGGGCCATAACCCATAATCTCTGGTTCAACTCCGGCAAATGCGAATGTAACCATTTTCATTTTTATTGGAAGATTTAACTCTTTTGCTTTTTTCTCAGATGCAAGCAGCGCGCAAGTGGCACCATCATTTAATCCAGCAGCATTTCCAGCGGTCACTCGGCCAGCTGGTCTAAATGGAGTCTTTAAAGCCGACAGCGCTTCTAAAGTTGTTTGTGGCCGTGGTGGTTCATCAACTGTTGCCACACCCCAACCAGATTCAGCGCTGCGAACTGCGACTGGAATTAAATTGGGTTGAATTTTTTTCTGCTCATACGCTTTTGCAGTTTTAAGTTGTGAAGCGAGTGCGTATTTATCTGAACGTTCTTTAGTTAGTTGCGGAAATTTGTCGTGCAATCTTTCGGCGGTTGCTCCCATTTGAAGTGCATCGGTATCTACTAACCGTTCTGCTAAATACCTTGGGTTTGGATCCATGCCATCGCCCATCGGATGATTTCCCATATGTTCGACTCCGCCGGCGATTGCTAAATCGTATGCGCCCATATTTATTGCACCAGCAATTGTGGTGACCGCAGTCATTGCACCAGCGCACCAACGATCAATTGAATATCCCGGAACAGTGTTTGGAATTCCAGCCAAAATTGCGGCAGATCTGCCGATGTTCATACCTTGATCGCCGGTTTGAGTGGCGGCCGCGATTGCAACATCGTCGATCTCTTTTTTATCTAAATTTGGATGGCGCTCTAATAAACCACGAATGCAGCGAACCATAATGTCGTCTGCTCTGGTTCCAGCATAAAGTGAGCCAGCTTTTCCAAATGGAGTTCTAACCGCATCAACTAATACAACATTTGTGCTGCTTTTGGCTGATTTCACTTTGCTTGCCGCCATAGCGAAAAGGCTACTCGCGGGTATCTAAAAAGCAAACTGTCGCGAAAAGGTTAGTTATACGCGAGCGAAATTAGATGGTTTTTCAGTATTAACGGTTTTGGCCGGAGCAAGGTAGAAGCGCAAAGTCACGGTTAGGTATGCGGCCCAAAAGAGAAGTTGTACCCAGGAAATTTTGGTGGAGATTCCAATCGTGCCAGAGAGAATTGTTCCGACAATTGAATCGGCCGCAAGCCATGATTCGGTGTTCCAGGCGTAGGCATCGGCTCCTGGAATTAATCCAAACTCTTGAAACTCATGGATTCCGTAACTTAAAACTCCGGCTGCCACGATAATTAATGCCACTCCTGTGATTGTAAAAAATTTAGATAAATTTAATTTGATTGCTCGGTTGTAAACCAAGTAGCCAAGAAGAACTGCGGTTGCAAGTCCAAGAATTAGGCCGATTGTTGGTTCAGATGTTTGCGCAACGGTTTTGAAATTTGAATAAATAAAAAGCGCGGTTTCTAACCCCTCGCGAGCTACTGCAAAAAATGCCGCTGAAATTAATCCAAATTTTCCAATCTGAACTGCGGTATCTACTTTGCTGTGAAGTTCTAGTTTTAAAGATCTGGCAGCGCGTTTCATCCAGAAAACCATCCAGGTAACTAAGCCCACCGCTACAAATGAGGTGGTACCGGCAAAGATCTCTTCGCCGCGAGCACTTAGCTCTTTTGAGGTAAAGGTTAGAAAGCCACCAAATGTGAGTGAAGCGATGATGGCAACGCTAACCCCGGTCCAGATTGGGGCTAAAAGGTTACGACGGTCGGTTTTGACCACGTAAGCCACCAAGATTCCGACGATAAGTGCGGCCTCAAGACCCTCGCGCAATGCGATTAAAAAGGTGCTCAACATGGCTTCAGCCTAAAGAGGTCAGGGGAATTTCGCAACTTTTTTGTTGCGTAATTCTAGTCACCCTCTATTGGGGTTTCAGGTTCGATTTTCGGTGGTTCGCTCTCCTTCAGGGCCTCGCAGATGCCGGTTAGACAAAGCTTTAACTGCCAATCACGGGCATGGAATTTTCCCGACATTTCCGTTACATATTTTTCAAGTGCTGGTTTGTCATGAGCATTTTGATCTGCTGCAGCAGTTGCCCAGCAAAGTTGCTTGAGCGCCTCTGATGGAAAAAGATTTTCAACTGGAATTTTTTGAGCAGCGGAAACCGCTAACAAATTTGCCCTAGCGTGCATCAACCTGGCATAACCAGTTGGATTTTTCTGACGCCAAATTTTGGTTGGCGGTATCGAGTTTGACGCTACTCGTAAAGGTGGCCAATTTGATTCATCGGCAGACAGCGCATCATTTATTGCCTTTAACCATTTTTGAAAGGGTGGCGATTCCAACCGGGTGCGGCGACCGATTATCTTCGCTATTTCCTCACTAGTTTTTGGCTTGATTGCCGCCAAATCGACCATGGCTTCATCTTGCAAAACCCGGTGCGGGGCTAAATCTAATTCCTGAGCAATTTCATCGCGTATCTGCCATAACTTGGATATCACATGCATTGTGAGTCGATCTTTTACTTTATGCATGCCCGAGGTTCGCTGCCAAGGATCTTTACGGGAAGCTTTTGTAGATTTAAAGTCCTGCAAAATTTGGGCAAATTCAGCTTGAGCAAACTGCAACTTTTCTTGCGCCGTTAATTCATCAGAAATTAAATCCCGCAATTCAATTAATAAATCCACATCTAGCGCGGCGTAATTTAGCCATTCATCTTTTAATGGTCTGATTGACCAATCAACGGCTGAATGTTCTTTGGCTAATTCAAAACCCATAAGCTCTTCAACGAGAGTTCCGAGGGCGACTTTTGGAAAACCACATAATCTTGCACCAAGTTCGGTATCAAACAAGATATTTGGGTAAAGCCCCAACTCTTTCAGACAAGGTAAATCTTGTGTGCTGGCGTGAATTATCCATTCCACTTTCGCAAAAGTGTCATTAAATAACTGCCACAAGGATTTGTCGGAAATTGAAATCGGATCAATTAGGTAAATTGGTTTGTCTTTGCGCTTTACCTGTATTAAATATGCGCGAGCTGCGTATTTATAACCTGATGCTCTTTCAGTATCTATCGCGATTGGCCCAGAACCTTCGGCCAGATTTTTAATGCACTCTTTGAGCAACTGATCTGAAACCACAAGATCTGCGCACTCTGATCGAGGCGCCAGTAATGGAACGCTCAAAATCTACTTTCTAATCAAGATCTTTTTAAGGAAGTTGCGCCACTGGAATTGCTGGTACTACTGGTATTACGCGAAGTGTGTTCATTGTGTTCGATTGGCGATAATCCAGCGCACATTGAAAGTAAATCTAACCAAGATTGCAAATGAGCCACCAGATTTACCTCTGAAGTCGGTGTCCAAGAAGCTCTGATCTCTAACTCAGATTGCGCATCTCGATCTGATAACGAACCAAATGATTCACTGGCAACACGTGTAACTGTTCCACTTGGCGCGTGGAAATCACAACCATATTTTTGTAGCGACTCTTTTAACCAGGTCCAGGCAATATTTCCGAGTAGGGGATCTTTGGCCATCTCTAATTCAATATCGGCTCTAGCAAAAGTTACGGCACGAAATTTTCCAGCCCATCCTTCTTGACCTGCTGGATCGTGTAATAAAACAAATCTGCCTATGGCTAAATCATCAAGCACATCAGCGCTCAATGCCAATGCGAATGGCGCAAGTTTTTGTGGTGCTGGCACAGTTTCAATAATGATTTCAGGTCGTGGTTTAAATGAAATTAGTGGCGCTACTAACTCATTAAAGAAATTAGTACTTTGAGTTTTAACATCTTGTGCCACTAGTAAATTTTAGATTCAGAAATCGTGAAAATTTGGTTGCCACGACCGATATGCTCACCAAATGGCCGCCTTTCTCGCACTTTTCTCCAGTTTTCTTTGGGGTGGCGCAGATTTTTTTGGGGGATTGTTAGCAAAGCGCTACAAATCAATTGCGGTCACTGCCACTTCACAATTTTTCGGATTAATACTTGGTGCGGTTTTAGTTTTAATAACTGGAACATATATCGCACCAAATTTTTCTTGGAACGGTTACTTATTGCCCGGAATTTTGGCAGGGGCTTGTGGCTTAATCGGATTAGTTGCTTTCTATGCTGGATTAGCAACGGGAAAAATGGGAGTTGTTTCCCCAATAAGTTCTTTAAGCGCATTGATTCCAGTAACTGTTGCATTTCTTGAAGGCGAGAAACCTTCCACGCAACAAATGATTGGTATGGCAATTGCGTTGATGGGGGCATTTTTTGCCAGCGGGCCAGAGTTAAAGGGAAGAATAACTTTGCAGCCAATTATTTATGCATTGATTGCATTAGTCGGATTTGGTACCGCACTTACTTTTTTGACTCAAGGTTCTAAAACAAATCCATTATTGACAATGACCACGATGCGCTTAACAACTGTAAGTATTTGTTTAGTAATCGCGCTGCGGATAAAAGTATTTGGCGGATTTTCCAAAAAAGATTATCCATTAATTGTCTTGATTGGAATTGCAGATTTCTTAGGTAATTTTTTACTCGGAGTCGCGACTACCAAAGGTTTAATTTCATTAGCAATTGTGTTGGGTTCGTTGTTTCCAATAATTACTTCACTATTGGCTTTTAGATTTTTGCACGAACGTTTACACAAAGTCCAGTACCTCGGAATCGCACAGGCGATTACTGGCGTGGTACTTATTTCACTAGCTTAAAGTTTTCGAACCAATTTAAGTAACTGTGTATTTTCAATTAAATTTGATTGCGCTACCGCAAAATTTTCATAAATAAATTTAAGGTCAATAATATTTTCGCCGGTGATTGAGTGGTTAATTGTTAGATAAAGCTCATCTATTAATTTATTTTCAATAGCGTTACGTAGTAATTTCCAACCGGCTTCAACCAATATATTTTCACCAAATTTTTCTTTGATTATTAAGATGGCTTCTTCTAATGGTTGGTTTAGTTGTAAATAATTAGGTTTTCCTTCTATCAAAGTATTTTTACTTGAGGTAATGACAACTAAGGGTTTGTTCAGATTTTTATATGGTTCATTTCGGGCGGTGTTGCCACCAATAACAACCACATTGCACTCAGTACGTAGCCTTCGAAATCGCTCTTTATCAATCTTGTTGGATAGGCCAATCGAACTGCCATTATGAGTAGATGAGCCATCTTGGCCGACAATGAAATTAGCGCGAATTACCATGTAGTCTCCACAAAAGAAATTATCCCAAGCACACCAGGTAATCGCTGTCAGTG
>CAXBQO010000059.1:0-6979 GCA_963977945.1 uncultured bacterium | reverse complement strand
AGTAATTTCATCCCCAGGTCATGAGTCTCAGTTCATAGCCCCGGCTAACTGAGCGGCAACCCTCCACCACGGTGGGGTGCTCCGGGTGAAGACCAGGTTGATTGCAAAGTGCAATCAGCAAGCGTGGGTCCATCCGAGAAAAAATCGATGAACCCCCTTAAAACCTTAAGGAGGTTGCTGTGTCCTATTTATTTGAAACTACCCAGATTCATGCTGGTCAAGTTCCAGATCCTGTAACAGGTGCGAGGGCGTTGCCGTTGTACCAAACCACCGCATATCAATTCCGCGACACTAAACATGCCGCAGATTTATTCGGTTTAGCAGAACTGGGAAACATTTACACCAGAATCATGAATCCAACTCAAGATGCAATCGAACAACGTATTGCAGCCCTTGAGGGTGGAGTTGCAGCGTTGCTGCTTTCATCCGGATCAGCTGCCACCACATTTGCAGTATTGAATGTGGCGGAAGCGGGAGATCACATTGTTTCTTCGCCATCACTTTATGGCGGTACTTATAACTTGTTCCATTACACCTTACCGAAATTTGGAATCGAAGTTACATTTGTTGAAAATCCAGATGACCCAGAGTCGTGGCAAAAAGCGGTAAAGCCAAATACCAAAGCGTTTTTCGGCGAAACTATCGCAAATCCAAAAAATGATTTGTTAGATATCGAAGCCGTGGCAAAAGTTGCCCATAAAAACGGCGTGCCGTTAATCGTGGATAACACAGTTGCGACACCGTTTTTGATTAGACCAATCGAATGGGGTGCAGATGTTGTAGTGCATTCTGCGACTAAGTTCCTATCTGGCCACGGAAATGTTGTGGTCGGAGCGATTGTCGATTCTGGAAAATTTGATTACGCGCAATATCCAGACAAATTTAAAAACTTTAATGAACCAGATCCTTCGTATCACGGTTTGGTTTATGCCAAGGCACTAGGAGTCGGTTCACCTTTTGGTGCAAATCTCTCTTACATTTTCAAGATTCGTCTGACATTGCTGCGAGATATCGGCGCTGCCGTTTCACCATTTAATGCATGGGTACTTGCTCAAGGACTAGAAACTTTGTCTTTGCGAATTGAACGCCATGTTCAAAACGCAAAAGAGATTGCGTCATGGCTTGAAAAACATAACCAGGTAGAACAGGTGAATTATGCATCGCTTCCAAGTTCTAAATGGAACAAGTTAGCGACCAAATATTCACCAAAGGGCAGCGGTTCAGTTCTATCGTTTGAAATAAAAGGTGGAATTGAAGCCGGCAAGAAATTTATCGAAGCGTTGAAGTTGCACTCACACGTTGCAAATATCGGCGATGTTCGAAGTCTGGCAATTCACCCAGCATCAACAACACACTCGCAATTAACTGCCGACGAGCAATTAACTGCAGGTGTGACTCCAGGATTAGTCAGATTGTCGGTCGGTATTGAAAATATTGCCGACATAAAAGCTGACTTGGAAAAAGCATTTGCTGCAGCAAAGTAATACGTTGATTAATTATCAAGTAACCGGGGCGTGGCTAGAACACCACGACCCCGGTGAACGAAAATTTATTGACATCGGTGATTTGGTATTGGAATCAAAGTCAGTACTTCCCAATGTAAAAATTGCGTACCAAACATGGGGAGAACTTTCACCAACTAAAGACAATGCAATTCTCGTAAATCATGCTTTAACTGGTTGGTCTGATGTGCCAGCGTGGTGGCCCGATTTAATTGGCCCAGGATTAACTTTTGATACAAATAAATATTTTGTAGTTTGTCCAAATGTTATTGGTGGCTGCCAAGGAAGCACCGGCCCTGCATCATTGCATCCAGATGGAAAACGATGGGGAAGTAGATTTCCAAAGTTAACAGTTCGAGATCAGGTTCAAGCAGAGTATTTATTTACTAAAAAACTAGGCATTAAAAAGTATCAATTAGCGGTTGGTCCATCGCTCGGCGGAATGCGATCCTTAGAGTGGGCAATTCAATATCCAGAATTAGTTGGTGCCATCTGCACAATCGGTTCATCGGCTATTGCAACTGGTGATCAAATTGCATTTGCCGCCATTCAAATTCGGGCAATAAAGCAAGATTCAAATTTTGCAAATGGCGATTACTATGAAAACCAAATCGGCCCAATCGAGGGAATGGGAATCGCGCGACGAATCGCGCACCTAACTTATAGAACTGAATTAGAAATGGATCTTAGATTTGGTACACAAATTCAAGATGATGACAGCGGCAGATTTGCAGTTGCTTCATACCTTGATCATCAAGCGGAAAAATTAGCAAAAAGATTTGATGCCAACACTTACATAATTTTGAGCGAAGCGATGAATACACATGATGTCGGACGCGACCGAGGTGGAATCGTTTCCGCCCTCTCATCAATAAAAGTGCCAGTTCACGTAATTGCAATGGACACCGATCGGTTATTCCCACAAAGGCTGCAAGAGGAGATAGTCGAAGCAACTCCTACCGCTCACCCCTTACACGTGATTAATTCCCCATTTGGCCACGATGGATTCCTAATTGAGGTGGAATCCGTTGGCTCAATTATTAAAAATATTTTGAAATAGCCACTCTTTGGGTGAAAAATCCACGATTAATCACTTTAAATGTGCAAAACACCCTGTGGACAATTTATAATATAGCCAGGATTTCACTTACTGATTCCAAGTAGGATCAGAAACAACCAAAGGATGTTTTGTGGCTGTTACTAGTGCGCCCAAAAAAGGCGCAAAGTTGAAAAAGTTCGTAAAGCCTGCCAAAAAACAATCGGCAAAATCTAAAAAGCCAGAAAAAATTCCAGTCAAAACGGTTTTAGATGCGAAAGATGTCGCTCAAATCGTAAAAGTTAAAGATGCTATCGCTCGGCAAAAAGCGTTACTAATTGAATTAGAGTCAAAAGGCGTCAGCAACATAAATCGAATTGTTAAAAAAGATTTACAGCCTCTAGTTCTAGAAGCCCGAGAACTGGCAGACAAAGTTCCGCGGTTAGTTGCCAAGATGAAAAAACTGGGCCTTGGCACTCCTAGTCGAGTGTTAAAGAAAGATGAACTAGCACTAATTGCACCACCTGCACCGGTTGCAGTTCCAGCGGCGAAAGCTGCCAAAGGAGCGAAATCGATATTAAAAATCGATGGCGAAGAGGTTGAAGTCGAAGATGTAGATGTCGATGATCTTGAAGATTTAGTAAATGACAAAGAGGAAACTACCTCTGATGAACATGGCAATGAGATTCGCGTTGTCAACGTTGCAAATGAGAGTGCAAATGAAGAAAACTCCTTCGTATTAAAGGATTCTGAAGAAGATGATGCGCCGGCGCAAACAGTTTTAACCGCAGGTGCTACCGCTGACCCAGTAAAGGATTATTTAAAGCTGATTGGACGCGTTGCATTGCTAAACGCGGAAATGGAAGTAGATCTAGCTCAGCGAGTAGAAGCGGGCTTATTTGCCGAAGAAAAAATTGCGAAGGAAAAGAAGTTAGATCGAAAACTAAAGCGCGAACTTGAACAAATTATTCTCGATGGTCGCCGGGCAAAAAACCATTTGCTTGAAGCAAACTTACGTTTGGTGGTTTCGCTAGCGAAACGTTATACCGGACGTGGCATGTTGTTCCTAGATTTAATTCAAGAAGGAAACCTTGGTTTGATTCGCGCCGTAGAAAAATTTGATTACACCAAAGGTTATAAGTTCTCGACATATGCAACTTGGTGGATTCGCCAAGCGATCACTCGTGCGATGGCAGATCAAGCACGAACAATTCGTATTCCAGTACACATGGTTGAAGTTATAAATAAATTAGCTCGTGTTCAACGTCAGATGTTGCAAGATTTAGGACGCGAACCAACGCCAGAAGAATTAGCTAAAGAACTTGATATGACACCAGAAAAAGTTGTTGAAGTTCAAAAATATGGACGCGAACCAATTTCACTTCACACACCACTTGGCGAAGAGGGCGATAGTGAATTCGGAGATCTAATTGAAGACTCTGAAGCGATCGTGCCAGCTGACGCGGTTTCATTTACATTATTACAAGAGCAACTGCACTCAGTACTTGATACTTTGTCAGAGCGCGAAGCCGGCGTGGTAAAAATGCGATTTGGATTAACTGATGGCCAACCAAAAACACTTGATGAAATTGGCAAGGTTTACGGTGTCACTCGCGAACGTATTCGCCAAATTGAATCTAAAACAATGTCCAAATTGCGACATCCATCGCGCTCTCAAGTACTCCGCGATTATTTAGATTAATTACTAAAGGAGATCAGATGGAAGATCGAGTAAAGATATTTGTTAAACCAAATGGTTCGCTCAGAGTTACCGGCAAAGTTGATTTTGTAGATGCTGAAGGAAAAGTGATTGAGACTAAAGAAAATTTCTCACTTTGCCGTTGCGGGCAATCAAAAGAAAAGCCGTTTTGCGATGGTTCACATCGTGAAGCGGGATTTACTGCAAACTAAAAATTAATTTTTTGTAGCTATTTTTTGAGTCTCATCTTGAATACGAGAGGCAACCTTACTTAAACCCTCGGCATAAGCCTTTGCGTGATGGCCGCAGAAGTACAGGGTGCCACCGCTGACTAGTTCGGCTTTTACATAAGCCTGAGCGCCACAACGATCGCAACGATCAAGAGAGTTCAACGGGGTTTGTTCTAAAACGATTTGCTCGCTCATATTTTCCCTACCTCTCTCAAATTCCTTATCGTTTCTCGATATTCCAAGTATTTCAACTGCAACTGACAGGGGAACATCAAACCATGCCTGGTTTATTCCCCGCAGGTGAAAAAGGTTAGGTTTTCCACAAAATTGTTGTGAAAACGTAATTTTGTATCACTATTTGGAATTTTTTTGCGACCCGCATACAAATAGCGCTCATTAAATTAATTGCGGTCGTTAGCCTTGGAGATAATGTCTATTAATAAGGAAAACACCAGCGAGACATTAGTTCGCTCATACACGGCAAAAGATCTCGCAGTTTTAGATGGTTTAGATGCAGTTCGTAAACGTCCGGGTATGTATATCGGCACAACCGATTCCCGCGGATTGATGCACTGCCTCTGGGAAATTATTGATAACTCAGTTGATGAAGCGTTAGCAGGATTTTGCAAAAAAATAATTATTAATTTAGAAAAAGATGGTTCGGTCGAAGTTCAAGATGATGGTCGTGGTATTCCAGTAGATAAAGAACCAAAAACTGGATTGACTGGTGTTGAAGTTGTAATGACTAAATTGCACGCTGGTGGAAAATTTGGCACCGGTTCATACGCAGCATCTGGCGGATTACATGGTGTTGGTGCATCTGTTGTAAATGCATTGGCTTCACGTCTTGATGTCGAAGTAGATCGCAACGGAAAAATTCACTGGATCTCTTTCAAACGTGGCATCGCTGGAGTTTTTGATGGCGATGGTCCAAATGCCAGTTTTACAGAAAAAGCAGGTCTTCGAGTAACAGGAAAAGTTTCTACAAAAATAACTGGCACCCGAACTAAATGGTGGTTTGATAAGCAAATCTTTTTAAAGGAAGCTCAACTTGCGATTGAAGAGATTCATGCCAGGGCAAGGCAAACTTCATATTTAGTTCCAGGTCTTACGTTGGTCGTAAATGACAAACGAACTAAAGAAGGAACAAGCGAAACATTTTTTCACAAAGGTGGAATCTCTGAATTTTGCACCTTCCTACGTCCAGATGAACCAATCGGCGAAGTTATTCGATTAACTGGAACCGGCTCATACACAGAAAATGTTCCAGTCCTTGATGATCAAGGACATATGACTCCGACTGAAGTAACGCGAGAGATGTCAGTTGATATTGCAATGCAGTGGGGCAATGGTTATGAATCAACGCAAAGTTCATTTGTAAATATCATCGCCACACCAAAAGGTGGCACACATGTTCAAGGATTTGAAAAAGCACTAACGAAATCAATTAATGATCAATTGCGTGCCACAAAAACTTTAAAAAATAATGAAGCTGATGTGATTAAAGATGATGTTCAAGAAGGTTTAACTTCGGTAATTACTGTGCGAATGAGCGAGCCACAATTTGAAGGCCAAACCAAAGAGGTTTTGGGAACAGCCGCCGCTGCCAAAATTGTTGGACAAGTTGTTACTGATCAATTGAAAACATTTTTTACTTCGAGCAAGCGAATCGATAAGCAAACCGCCCGAATTGCTTTAGAAAAAATTGCGCAAGCATCTCGCACCAGAATTTCTGCCAGAGCGCATAAAGATTTACAGCGTCGCAAAAATGCACTTGAGAGTTCATCGCTGCCAACCAAACTTTCAGATTGCCGCTCCGATGATCCAACTCGCACCGAGTTATTTATTGTCGAAGGTGATTCCGCACTAGGAACTACTAAAGCCGCGCGTAACTCTGAGTTTCAAGCCATCTTGCCAATTCGTGGAAAGATTTTGAATGTACAAAAAGCATCGCTTTCACAAATGCTTGAAAACGCTGAATGTGCCTCAATCATTCAAGTAATCGGTGCTGGCTCAGGTAAATCTTTCCAACTAGAAGATGCCAGATACGGTCGAATCATTTTGATGTCTGATGCTGATGTTGATGGCGCACACATTCGCTGCTTACTTTTAACTTTGCTCTATAGATATATGAAACCGTTAATCGACGATGGTCGAGTATTTGCGGCGATTCCACCGCTTCATCGCATTGAAGTTGTTGGCGGCAAAAGAGGCGAAGTGCATTACACATATTCAGATGATGAAATGAAAAAAGTTATTACCGATTTAAAGAAAAATGGAAAACGTTGGAAAGAACCAGTTCAGCGTTATAAGGGATTAGGTGAGATGGATGCTGATCAACTTCGCGAGACCACGATGGATCCAAATCATCGAACACTTCGCCGGGTGACTATTTCTGATGCTGCTAAGGCAGAAAAGATTTTTGAATTGCTAATGGGTAACGAAGTTGCTCCGCGTAAAGATTTCATAGCTAGTGCCGATATCGCTCGTGAGCGAATCGACGCTTGATAAC
>CAXBQO010000058.1:0-6987 GCA_963977945.1 uncultured bacterium | reverse complement strand
AAAGCTACATCTAGGGCAGTTAAAGTTTGAGCCAAAATATAGAACCAAGTTTTTACGAACGTGTGGGCGGGCAAAAGACTTTTAATGAATTAGTTTCACACTTTTACGCATTGGTTGCGGTGAATCCGGTGTTGCGGCCGATGTATCCAGATTCTGATTTAAAAGCAGCGGCACAAAGACTAGAAATGTTTTTAGTTCAATATTGGGGCGGACCAACTACATATTCTGAGCAACGCGGACATCCGCGGCTTCGAATGCGGCACGCGCCATTTCATATTGCAACTAAAGAACGAGATGAATGGCTAAATTGCATGCGCCAAGCAGTTGATGGATTAGAGATTAATGCCGGATTAAAAACTGAGCTTTGGAATTATTTAGAAATGGCGGCCAACAGTATGGTGAATCAACCAGATTAACGTTTTGATTTTGGTTGCGAAGCGTTTCCAACCATTGTGATTTCACCGTTACGCACATGCCACAGCACACCTTTTTTATCTCTAATTGTGGTGATGCGTAAACCAACGCTTTCTACTTTGCCAGAGATATTTGCAACCTGTACTAAATCGCCAACGCCAAATTGATCTTCAAATAATAAAAAGATTCCAGATAAAACATCGCGCACCAATGTCTGTGCGCCAAGTCCAAGTGCGACACCAATTACTCCGGCAGAAGCAATAAGTGGTGCAAGATTTAATCCAAATTCAGATAGCACCATAAAAATTGCAATTACCCAAACCAATGAATTTAATGTGGACTTTAAAACCATTGTTGTGGTGCGAGCGCGATCTAATTGCCGAGCGCTGGTGGAATTTTTTTCAGAATAGGTTCGAATGCCCCGATTAATTGCGCGATTTATAAAATATTGAAAGAAAATCGCGAAGGCAATTATTGAAAGAATGCGAAGCGGAGCGCCCTGAAACCAGTCGGTTACTGCTTTGAAATTATCTGGCCAGGTCATAATTCCGAAAACTTTACCGAAACGTAAAGAAAATTATTAGCGAAAATGATGATTTTTTAAGTGAAGTCAGGCAAGATGTGCCATACAGCGCGAGCCACGCGCTGCTGGTTAGGGAGCTAGTTTCGTGTCGCAAACTTTGGTCCTGAACGCCACCTACGAGCCACTAGGTGTTGTTTCAGATAGACGAGCGTTGATCCTCGTCTTAAATCAGCGTGCCATGACAATTGAAGATTCAGATCGCGTACTTCATTACTCTCGCGGAGAATTAAATTTACCGGCGGTTATTCGTTTACTTAGATTTGTAAAAATTCCTTACAAACATGCGGTGCCACTTTCTCGCAAAGCAATTTTTGCGCGCGATGGTGGACGTTGTGTTTATTGCACAGCACCAGCGACAAGTATTGATCACGTAGTTCCAAGATCTCGCGGTGGATTACACAATTGGGAAAATGTGGTTTCAGCCTGCCATCGTTGCAATCACTTAAAAGCAGATCGCACATTAAAAGATTTAGGTTGGCGCCTTCGTCACACACCAAAAGAGCCAATCGGAATCGCATGGCGAATTTTGGGAGCGGGCAAACCTGACACAACTTGGATTCCGTATTTGAAACCTTATGGAGTCGAACCAATTGGTGCGGTTGCTAGCGCATGATTAATTTATTAGCCGATTCAAATTTTGGACCAGCGCAAGCAATTACTTACATAATCGGAATTCCGGTAGCGATATTTGCGGTGATTTGGTTGTTGGTTTGGATTTCAACAGCCGATCGAAAGAAAAAATCTAAAAAGAGTGTAATTACCTCAATCGATTGATTGAACATTAAGCGCGCGTTGCATCGCATCGCGAGCTTCAGAAACTAATCGACGTAATCCAGCAGCAGCATCTTTGCCAGTTGTATCTAGCCACTTATTTGTCTTCGCCAAAGTATCTTGGTTAATTACATAAGTCGGGTACAAACCATTCACAATCTTGCTAGCGACTTCATACGATTTACCGTTCCAAGTTGAAAGCAACAAATCAAAGTATTTATCAACATAGTTTGCTAGCACTTTGCGATGTAGCGGGCGTTGGAAACCTTGCAATTTTGATTCACGTTGTGAATTGGTGATGTCTTCAACCGAAATTGATTTAAAGGCTTCATCTTTTGCCGCTTGATCTGGAAATGCAGCTAAACAAGTTTGATATGAAAGTTGTCCGGTAAAGGTATTGTCTTTAGCAAGTTCGGTTTCTAATTCTTTTTTATCCATCATGCCACGTTCAACGAGGGCTAATACAAAACTCCAACGCAGATCGGCATCAACTTTTAGCCCCGATAATTTTCCATCTAGTAATTCGCGGACAAAATCTGCTTGCTCTTTGCTTGCGGCAAATTGCGAGAAAGTGCGCGATAGTTGTAATTGCATATCGCTGCCGGCAGCGGCAGAGCGCAACATTTTCTCTAATCCGGTTGCAACTTTTAATCTGGCCACATCGCGTTTGTTATCGGCGGAATAAATTTCTACTGCGGTGCTTAGTTGTTGCGTAATAATCGTGACGGTTGCGATATCGGTTTCACCAGGTAAACCAGCGAGAGCGATATCTATGTAATCGGTGGCAGAAAGTTGAGCATCGCGCAACATGTCCCAAGCTGCTGACCAGCAAAGTGCGCGGGCTAAGCCATCTTCAATTTTTCCTAAATGTAATTTCAAAGTTTCAATTGATTTTTGATCAAAACGAATCTTTGCGTACGACATATCTTTGTCATTTAAAAGCAAGAGATCGGCTTGTTTTTCACCCTTTAACGCGGCAATTTCGGTGTTAGGGCCGGCAACATCTACTTCAACTGATTTTCTAAGTTTTAATTTATCGCCAGCTAAATCGTATAAACCAACTGCCATGCGATGCGGGCGTAATTCTTTTGAACCAACTGGAATCAATGGCACATCTTGTTTGATTGCCACTTTGCTGTATGCACCATTTTGCACTTCAGTAATTGGGTGCAAAGTATTTACACCAGCAGTTTGCAACCAAGTTGAAACCCAAGGAGTTAAATCTTTGCCACTTGTCGCAGTTAATTCATTTAATAAATCTTGAAGCGTTGTGTTGCTAAATGCATGCTTTTTAAAGTAATTCTGTAGACCGGCAATAAATTTTTCGCGGCCAACGTGCGCAACTAATTGTTGTAAAACTGATGCACCTTTGGCATAACTGATGCCATCAAAGTTTCCGGCCACGGTATCGATATCAACCATGTCGGTAACAATTGGGTGAGTAGAAGTTAATTGATCTTGACGGTACGCCCAGTTTTTGCGGGCCGAGTTAAAACTTGTCCAAGAATTTTTAAATCTAGTTGCTTCGCCCATTGCAAAGTAGGCCGACCATTCGGCAAATGATTCGTTAAGCCACAAGTCATCCCACCATTTCATTGTGACCATGTTTCCAAACCACATATGTGCCATTTCGTGCAAAATTACGTTGGCACGTTCTAGATACATACGCTCGGTAACTTTGCTGCGGAATACAAGTAAGCGTTCTAAGAATGTAACTGCGCCGATGTTTTCCATAGCGCCCCAGTTGAAATCAACCACTGCAATTTGATCGTATTTTTCAAATGGGTACTCAAGACCAAATACTTTTTCAAAGTAAGCAAAACCTTGTTTAGTGATTAAGAAAATATCTTCTGGGTCTAAAAATTCAGCTAATGATTTGCGGCAATAGATTCCGAGTGGAACTTTCTTTTTACCAACATATTCATCGTGAACATGTGAGTATGGGCCAGCCACCATTGCGGTTACATAAGTGGAAATCTTTGGAGTTGATTTAAATTGCCATTTTGTTTTATCGCCCATTTCGGTTTTGGTTTCAACTGAGTAATTTGAAATTACCTGCCAATGAGATGGCGCGATTGCGGTGAGAATGAAATGAGCTTTTAAATCTGGTTGATCAAAGCATGGGTACATCTTGCGAATAAACGCGGTCTCACCCTGCGAATACAAGTAGACCTCGTTATCGACTGGGTCTACCGAGCGTTGCAAACCTTCGCCGTTTTTAGAGTAAGCGGCTTCAAGTTCGAGTACTAATTCATTTTCAGCCTGCAGACCTTTTAGATAAATAGTTTCGCCATCGTAATTATTGGTATCAACTGGTTTGCCATTTAAAGTCGCAGAAATTACTCGCTTGGCAACTGCGTCAATGAATGTGTCATATCCAGGTTTGGTGCAAGAAAACTTAACAATTGTTTTGCTGTTAAAACTTTCAGCGCCGGTAGTGACATCGAGCGTGACGTTGTAACTATCTATTTTTAAATGCGCCGCGCGTTCTTGTGCTTCTTTTCGAGTTGAATTTAAACCTGGCAAAGTTTCCCCTTAAGATGAATGCGAATGATATTACCTATGAATCGCCCTGTAAATCGCACTTATAAGTTACGCGGATCAAGAATCACTAAAGCGCAAGAACAAGCATTTGAAAGAAATTGGCACAACTTTCAAATTGAATTAGTTAAACCATTAATTTTGAACTCTTATTTTCCAAATTACTCTCGTACTATTTTAGAAATTGGTTCTGGAATGGGTGAAGCCACTTCAGAAATCGCGGCCAGTTTTCCTGATACTGGTTTTGTAGCAGTTGAAATGCATAAACCTGGTTTGGGTGCGTTATTAATGGAAATTGAAAAACGCGAACTAAATAATTTAAAGATGATTCAAGAGGATGCTCAAGTAGTTTTAAAAGAATTTATTCCAGAAGATTCAATTGATGCGATTCACTTATTTTTTCCAGATCCGTGGCCAAAACTTCGCCATCGCAAACGCCGAATCATTCAGCCAGAGTTTGTCGAACTTATGGCCAGTAGATTAAAACCGAATGGGTATGTTCAAATTGCAACCGATTGGAAAGAGTATGCCGATTGGATGGAGCGAATTTTTAAATTAAATCCAAGATTTTCTGGGGGAGTAATACAGCGCCCTAATTGGCGACCGATTTCAAAATTTGAAGGAAAAGGTTTGCGCAAAGGTCATTTGGTAACCGACCTAAAGTTTGTGAAAGTTAGTTAATTTCTCCAGTAGTTTCAAACTTTGCAATCTGGCCGATTCGGCGAACATGTCGCGCATCTCCTGGGAATGGTGTATTTAAAAAGGTATCGACAAGTTTTAAACAGAACTCTTCATCGTGCATACGGCCACCGATTGAAATTACATTTGCATTGTTGTGTTCGCGAGCTAATTTTGCGGTGTCCATATTCCAAACCAATGCAGCTCTTACACCTTTTACTTTATTAGCCGCCATTTGTTCGCCGTTACCAGAACCACCTAAAACGATTCCAAAAGATTGCGGGTCTTTTGCAACTGCCTGCGCTGTTGGAATACAAAAAATTGGGTAATCATCATTTGCATCAAATGTGTGCGGACCGTGATCTGTTACTTGATGGCCTTGATTTGTAAGGTGAGCGATTATTTTATTTTTAAATTCGAGGCCGGCGTGATCGCTTCCGATATGAATCTTCACCGGTCTAGTTTGTCAGGAAAACAAAACCGGCCGTCACATTTTTAGTGTGAACGACCGGTTATGTCGCTACTTCTGCCTAGGAGGAGATAGAAGTTTTTATGCTTTTACTACTGTTGCGCCTTTTGTTGCGAACTTAGCGTTGCCAGTTGTGGATGTACCTGAGTTTGGAATTACCAAAGTTCCGGTGCCGCCATTTCCATTTCCTTTATCGCCGTGCATTCCACCGCGCTTGCCCATTCCTGGACCTTTTACCGAATTAACCATGTCGGTTACTCGTGCGGTTAGGTTTGCTTTCAAAGTTGTTGCTTGTGCTGCAGTAATTTTTCCAGCAGTTACTTTTGCATCAATTTCTTTAGTTTCAAATGCAACGATTGCTGCAATAAGTGCATCTTTCTTTGCACCTGCAATTGTTGCTAAAGATTCGCCAGCTTGTAGTCGAGTGCGAAGTGTGGTCGCATCGATTCCGAGTGTTGAAGTAATTACATTTTCAAATGCAGCGCGATCTGCATCGCGATCTGCTTGCATTGACGAAGCTTTATCTGACAATGCTTTAGTGATTGCATCGGCTTGCGATTGTGAAATGGTGCCTTTTTTAACTAAGTCAGAGAGAAGACTGGAAAGTCCAGCGCCGTTTCCAGGTCCGCGTCCCATTCCACCATGAGCTGAAGCAATTCCAGTTGATACAACGGCAATTGCAGCAACAACTGAAGAAACTCCAACTAATAATCTCTTTTTGTTCATTTAGATTTTGTTCCTTTCTTTTTAAGAAACATTTTGGTCTTGCTGGGAGCAATTAACTGCTTTTACCTGAGTCGACCAGTCATTTTTGCTGAGTGGCAGGTCAGAGTTTTTTCTATGTGAAAACCCTACTCCCGATGTGTTCACGAGGACCGGTCACATATCTGTGAAAATGGTGTGAGTTCTATTGTCCAAATATCCCTGCGATTTCAACATTTGCCCGTCGGCTCTCACAGCGAGAACCACTAATCAAGGAAAGGGCAATTATGAATTCAATAAAGCACGTGAATTATTGGAAACGTGCCAGATATAAATCCAAAAAAGTAAACGGTGCGATTCTCATTTCGTTATCAATACTTATTACTAGTACTTCAATAACAACCACTTATGCAGGAAAACAATTAGCTGGTCGGGCAACTTCATCACCTTCAGCCGGTGCGACATTTACTCCAAACACAATATTGAATGGAGTAGGTGCGCCTAAATCAACATTGGGAATCGATGGTGATTTTTATATCGATACCAAGTTAATGAATATGTATGGACCAAAGAAAAATGGAGTTTGGCCCGCTGCTGTTTCCTTAAAAGGACAAGCAGGTGTTGATGGAAAAAATGGAACAACATCTGCAGGTTCTGCTGGTGCAACTGGCGCACAAGGTTTGAAAGGGGACACTGGAGCAACGGGACTTACGGGCGCAACTGGTTTAACCGGTGCTACTGGCGCGACAGGTGCACAAGGTTTGAAAGGTGATATCGGTTTAACAGGCGCTACTGGCGCGACAGGTGCACAAGGTTTGAAAGGCGATAC
>CAXBQO010000057.1:0-7029 GCA_963977945.1 uncultured bacterium | reverse complement strand
AGCACGAGGCGCGAAAGGTTTGGCATATATTCTGGTTCAAGCAGATGGTTCATTAGCCGGACCGGTGGCAAAAAACTTATCTGAAACTGAAAGTAAAAATATCGCAAGCAAAGTTGGCGCAAAAAATGGTGATGCCATTTTCTTTGCAGCTGGCGGTAAGTCAACATCCCAAAATCTTTTAGGAGCGGCGCGATTAGAAATTGGAAACCGTTGTAATTTAATTCCAGAAAATAAATGGGAATTTCTGTGGGTTGTAGATGCGCCTATGTTTGAGCCGGTAAATGCAGATGATCCAAAAGCCGGCTGGACCGCGGTACATCATCCATTCACTGGTCCAAAACCAGAATTTAAAGAAAGTTTTGATTCAGCACCAGGGCAAGCGTTGGCGTATGCATATGACATTGTGCTTAACGGAAATGAAATTGGTGGTGGTTCAATTCGTATCCACGAATCAGAGGTTCAACAGCGGGTATTTAAAACCATCGGTCTTACTCAGTCTGAAGCTGAAAGTAAATTTGGATTTTTGCTTGAAGCCTTTAAATATGGTCCACCACCACATGGTGGAATTGCATTTGGAATAGATCGCTTATGTGCTTTGCTGGCCGGAGCTAATTCAATTCGCGAGGTAATTGCCTTTCCAAAGACTGCAAGTGGCGCAGATCCATTAACTGGTGCGCCAACACCAATTACCGCCGCGCAACGAAAAGAAAGTGGCGTAGATACAAAATAGTAGGCTGACCTAATGGGTCCAGGTGGAATAGCGGTAATAATCCTCGCATCTTCGGTTGGCGTGATTGCTATCTCGATTGCCTATTTTGTGATTCGCTCAAGTCGGGTGATTGATGAGGCAAAAGCACTGGTGCGCGAGGTAACGACCACGGTCAATTTAATTAATTCACCGCTAAAAAGTATTCAAAAAGTTTCAAAACGGGTTGAAGATTTGTCGGAGAAAGTTAGTTCAGCTGGCGAAGAATTTTTCGAAGATAACCCAATTGCCTTAAAGGCAGCCGGAGCCTTATTTTCCGCCGCAAAGATGCGCGGGAAAAAGCGTAAAGCAAACAAGAAGAAGTCCGCCTAACTGCGAGTTATCTTTAAACATAAGAGAATTAATTAATTGTGCAATCAGCTGAAATCAGAAAACGTTGGTTAGATTTTTTTGAAAGTAAGAACTCCCAAAATCTAAAACATACAGTTGTGCCATCGGCATCGCTAATTGCCGACGATCCAAACCTATTATTGGTTAACGCCGGTATGGTGCCGTTTAAGCCGTACTTTTTAGGAGAACTTAAGCCGCCTTATCAAAGAGCTACTTCAATTCAAAAGTGCGTTCGTACATTAGATATTGAAGAGGTCGGTAAAACCACAAGACATGCTTCGTTTTTTCAGATGTGTGGAAATTTTTCGTTTGGTGATTACTTCAAAGAGGGAGCCATTGCACTCGCTTGGGAGTTATTAACTAAACCTATTTCAGAGGGTGGTTATGGTTTTCCAGAAGATCGACTCTGGGTGACGGTATTTTTAAATGATGATGAAGCGGCCGATATTTGGCATAAAAAAATTGGTTTGCCGAAAGAGCGAATACAACGACGCGGAATGTCAGACAATTTTTGGTCAATGGGTGTACCTGGTCCATGTGGTCCGTGTTCGGAGATTTATTACGACCGTGGCAGTGAATATGGAAAACCTGGTGGCCCAATTGTCGATGAGGATCGTTATTTAGAGGTTTGGAATTTAGTGTTCATGCAAAATTTGCGTGGACCAGGTGCTGGTAAAGAGGATTTCCCAATTCTTGGAGAGTTACCGGCAAAAAATATTGACACTGGTTTAGGACTTGAACGTATGGCAGCCCTTTTACAAGGTGTCGACAATATTTATGAAATTGATACCACTGCCCAAATATTAAATACCGCATCAAAGTTAACCGGCGTGAAATACGGTGAAACATCAAGTAAATCCAGCAATTCAAATAATTTGAAAAACGATGTTTCATTACGAGTAGTTGCAGATCATTCTCGTACCGCAGTGATGTTGATAGGCGATGGTGTGGTTCCCGGCAATGAAGGACGCGGCTATGTATTGCGTCGAATGATGCGACGAACTATTCGCAATATGCGCCTTTTGGGATCAGAGGATTTGGTGATTGAAGAGTTATTTAAGAGTGCAATCGGTGCGATGTCTGCCCAGTACCCAGAGTTAAACGATGAGAAAAAGCGAATACTTTCAGTGTCGCTTGCAGAAGAAGAAACCTTTTTACAAACATTAAAAAGCGGTACAAATATTTTTGATTTGGCTGCAAATCAAACAAAGCAAGAAAAGAGTAAAAAGATTTCTGGTGATACCGTATTCAAACTTCACGACACTTATGGATTTCCATTTGATCTGACCCTAGAAATGGCGCGAGAGCAGGGGCTAGATGTCGATGAGGTTGGCTTTAAAAAATTGATGCAAGAGCAACGTGATCGCGCGAAAGCAGATGCCAAACTTAAAAAGACTGGCCACACTGATGTTGGCGAATACCGAAAAATCTTGGACAAATCTGGCCAAACCAAATTCCTTGGTTATGAAAAAATACAAAGCGAAGCAAAAATTATTGGCCTAGTGCAGAATGGTAAGTCGGTCACTGAAGTTGATCAAAGTGCTGATTTAGAAATTGTTTTAAATCAAACTCCGTTTTACGCCGAAGGCGGCGGACAACTTTCAGATCAAGGTGCAATTGAAATTGATGGCGGAATATTTGAAGTTGAAGATGTGCAGACTCCGCTTCCTGGAGTGGTGGTTCATCGAGGAGTTTTGAAATCTGGAAAACTAAAAGTCGGTGGACAAGTACAAGCCAAAATTGATGGCGAACGTCGGTCGGCAATCTCGCGCGCACATACTGCGACGCACATGGTGCATAAAGCTTTTAGAGAGGTATTGGGAGAAACCGCAACCCAAGCTGGATCGGAAAATTCTCCAGGTCGATTCAGATTTGATTTCCCCTCAACTAGTGCGGTGCCAGATTCAGTACTAAATGATGTTGAGGCTCGAGTAAATGAACTTTTAGTCTCAGATCTACCGGTAACCGCGCAGGTAATGTCGCAGAAGGAAGCGAAAGCAATTGGCGCGATGGCGTTGTTCGGCGAAAAGTATGGTGAGCAAGTAAGAGTTGTAAGTGTTGGTGAATGGGCGAAAGAGTTATGCGGAGGAACGCATGTCACTCGATCTGGCCAACTTGGAGTAGTAAAAATTTTATCGGAATCTTCGATTGGGGCAGGAGTAAGACGAGTTGAAGCTTTAGTTGGTGTTGATGCTTATAAGTTCTTAGCGCGTGAACACGTGCTACTGAATTCACTTACTGAAATCATAAAAGGAACTCGGGTTGAAGAGTTACCTGAGCGAGTCAGTAGTTTGGTAGAGAAAATGCGCCAAATCGAAAAAGAATTGTCGGCGATTCGTAGCCAACAATTAATGTCTGGCATTTCAAACTTGGTCTCAAAATCCACAAAAATTTCTAACCTCAGCGTTTTGATAGAAAAATTGGCAGATGAAATTGATTCGGAACTACTTCGAAAATTGGCGATGGAATTAGTTCAAAAAGTTGATGTTGTAGTAATTGCTACAGTCGCAAGTGGTAAACCGGTTTTGATGTCAGCGGTTTCAAAAGCAGCGATTGATAAGGGTGTAAAAGCGGGAGATTTAATCAAGATGGGCAGTACCGAACTCGGTGGTGGCGGCGGTGGTAAACCAGAATTCGCTCAAGGTGGCGGCGTCGAGGTTTTGAAAATTCCAAGTGCCCTCAAATTGATAAATCAAGCAATTATAAAAAGTTTAGGTTAAGACTTGAATCAAATCAGTTTAATTAGTTAAATCGATATACAAAGATGTCTGCCGGTCGAATTATCTCCTTTGATTTTGGCCTAGCCCGAATAGGTGTTGCGATCTCAGATGAGAATCAAATATTGGCATCGCCACTGCAGGTAGTAAAAAATGATTCTGAAGCATCTGCTGTAATTTCTGAAATACTTAAAGAGTATTCACCGATATTTCTAGTAGTAGGTAATCCAACAAAATTAAGTGGTGCGGCTGGTTCAACTGAAAACCAAGTTAAAGAGTTTGTCTCGTTATTGAAAAAAGTATTTCCCGGTGAAATCTATTTAGTAGATGAGAGATTTACCTCTAAAAGTAGTGTTTCGCAATTGCGGGAGAGCGGCGCACAAACATTTAAACAAAAGGGAAACATTGATCAGCAGTCTGCAGTTAATATATTGAATTTAGTTTTGGATGCTAGAAAAAATGGTAAAAGTTTTGGCCAATTAGCATGAGTGAAGATCAGATTCCAAGTCAGAGTGCAAGTAATGCATCTAGAAATAATCTGAAATCACTATTACAGATTATTTCTGCACTTGTACTTGTCACTCCAATTTTTATTCTGACACACAACACATTTTTTCTTAATGACTACCTCCAGAAAAGTAATACTCAAAAAACAGAGGTTGTGATTGAGTCGGGCGATTCTGGATCGGTAATTGCCAAGAAATTGATGGATGCTGGGGTAATAAAGGAAGCGAAGATTTTTTATCGACTAGCAGTAAGAGATAAGCGGTCAAATTCAATTCCGCCCGGAATCCACACTCTAGATAAAAAAATTTCAACCAAGGCAGCTTTAAATCAGTTGTTAGATAAGGAACGAAATCGCGGCTTAGTTGTTATTCCAGAGGGTTTAAGAGTGAGCGAAGTAATTGATTTGCTTTCAAAATCTAATTTAGTAACTGGAAAATACGACGGCTCACTTAAACCAAATCCGATGTACCTTCCAGTTGATAAGAAAAAGACCTCTAACAAAACAGGTACCGCAAATAATCTAGAGGGTTTCCTATTTCCTGCGCAGTACGCCTTCACACCGGGTACAACTATGAATCAAGCAATTGCCGCGATGTTAAAGCGATTTGAACAAAGCGCGGCAAATTTCAAGCTAGCAGATGGTTATCGTAATTTCTCCGGCACTTATAGCGCATATGAAATTGTGATAATTGCATCCTTAATTCAAGCCGAGGGAGATCCTCAGGATTTTGGAAAAATTTCTCAAACCATTTACAACCGATTAAAAATAGGAATGCCACTTCAGATTGATGCAACAGTTTCTTACGCATTAAATTTGCGCAGCAATTTGCGAGTGAGCCTGAAACAACTTGAAACTCCCTCAAAATACAACACTTATAAGTACCGAGGACTACCAATTGGACCAATCGGCAATCCAGGAGATGATGCAATTTCGGCAGCATTGCAGCCCACTGCCGGTAATTGGTTGTATTACGTGACAGTTAAGCCAGGAGATACCAGATTCACCAATAACTACAATGAATTTTTAGGATGGCGAAATGAGTTTCAAAAAAATTATGCCGCCGGATTATTTGGAAATAAGTAGAATAAAAATCAAATGACTATAAAAATGGCGGTTTTAGGAAAACCGATCTCACACTCGCTTTCTCCAACTCTGCATCGTAAGGCGTACGAAATTTTGAAAATAGATGCTGAGTTTGATGCTCATGAAGTGGATGAAAATAACTACTTTGAATTTTATAAAAATGCGCGGGATTCAGGTTGGCGCGGATTGGCTTTAACAATGCCATTAAAAGAGATTGCGTTAGGTTTTGCAGATCGAATTGATCCGCTTGCGAAACAAATCCGGTCAATCAATACAATTATTTTTGAATCCACCGGAAGTATCGGGTTGTCCACTGATATGTTGGCATTTAAAAATTTATTAAAGCCATATTTTGGAAAAAAGATTGCAATTTTGGGCGCCGGCGGAACCGCGCGGGCTGCGATAGGTGCGTTAAACGGGACTAATAGTCAAGTAACTATTTTGACCCGCAGCACAATTAGGCACGATCAGTTACATAATGCAGCACACAATTTAGAACTTGATTTTGTTTCGTGGTCTGGATTTGAAGAGGTACAAGATCGAGATTTGATAATTTCAACAACTCCTGCCGGAGCAACTGATGGCTTAAACCTTCTGACTACCGCAGCGGATTTCTTCGAAGTTACTTATCATCCCTGGCCAACAGAGCTGGCAAAGAGATATCAAAACTTGGGCAAAAATGTAATTGGGGGATTAACACTTCTAGTTGAGCAAGCGCTTTTTCAAATTCAATACTTTGCCGCTCCATTTTTGCCTGGCAATAAGTTGAGTCCAGAACAATTCAATTCTCTTCGTACCGAACTCACCAATACTGGTCGAGAGGCGATTGGTAAATAGCTCTTCATTCTCCACAATCTTGTGCAGTAGATAGGTATTAAAAAATTAATTAAATTAGAAATAAGTGGTGCTTGAGACCATAATTAATTTGGTTCAACTAGTTGGATTTTGCAAAATTTGCGCAGATGATATTCAAACCAAGCACATAAATTTTACCGATTTGATTACAGTTTTTGCGCTCCAGTTGATTTTGTTTCTAGCTCCGAGTCATCATCTTTTTACAAATGAATTAAAGAAGTATGTAATTTTAATTCTTCTTATTTCCCTCTTTATAGTCATTTCAATTACGGAAATTTGGAACAAATTTATTGGCCAAGGTGATTTACTGCTGCTTTTTCCAATAATTATGAAGATGCAGACAATACAAAATATTGGATTGTGGCTTAATACGCTCGCGATAATAAGTTTGGTTCAATTGATAGTGTTACTAACAAAATCGACATTGGATTCACGATTGAAATCGACAAAACAACTAGAAGGAAATATCGCAAAGAGTTCAGTTGCGTTTGCTCCAAATCTAGTTTTATCGATGTACATCGCGTTATTGTCAACGAAGTAAAGCCAAATCTGAGAGAATTAGGCCATGTTGAGATGGCTAACTGCAGGTGAATCACACGGTCCGGTACTGGTTGCAATCGTTGACGGCATGCCGGCACATGTTGAAATTTCAACTTCAGATATCAATGCTGATTTAGCCAGACGGCGACTAGGTGTAGGTCGTGGCGCCAGACAAAACTTTGAGGCCGATAAAGTCACAATTCAAGGTGGTGTGCGGCTTGGTAAATCAC
>CAXBQO010000056.1:0-7072 GCA_963977945.1 uncultured bacterium | reverse complement strand
AGTTGATTTAATTTATGGCACACCCGGAGAAACAATTGCCGATTGGCTCTTTACAATTGACACTGCTCTCGCGCTACCAATTGATCATATTTCCGCATATGCCTTAATCGTTGAAGATGGCACAAAACTTTCTGCACAAGTAAAACGTGGTGAAATTTCAAAACCAGATGATGATGAAATGGCTGAAAAATATAAGTTAGCTGATGATCGATTCACCCGCGCCGGATTTAATTGGTATGAATTAAGTAATTGGGCCAAAACTGGCGCAGAGTGTCAACATAATTTGATTTATTGGCGCAATGAAAATTGGTGGGGAGTAGGGCCGGGCGCACATTCACACATAAGCGGAAGACGCTGGTGGAATGTAAAAAATCCAATTGCGTATCAGGAGCGTATTAATACCGGTAAATCTCCGGAAGCTGATGCTGAACTTTTGCGCAATGATCAAATTGAAAATGAAAATTTAATGCTGTCGATTCGTTTATCTGACGGGTTAACTAAACAAAAGTTAAATAATGTACAGATTAATAAACTTGAGTCATATTTGGATTCGGGGTATCTAATGAAAGAGCGCTGGAATAATGGCTATGCCACACTTTCACAAAGTGGAAGGTTAATCGCAGATCGAATCCTTCGAGACATTTTGGTGTAGTAACTTTTTCCTATGATTACAAATATTTTGGCTGGATTTTTAGCATTAATTTTTGCCGTATCTGGAATTAGCAAAATGTCAGGAAGCGCAGCGGGATTAAGCGGCACGAGAGATTTACAAGTCCCTGATCAAATCGCAAAACTTATTGGAATTTTTGAATTAATTTGTGCGCTGGGGTTGGTGTGGGGGCTGCGTTATCCAGCGGACAAATTTGGTTGGCTAGCCGCGGTTGGGCTTTGGTGCACCATGCTCGGAGCTATTTTTGTTCATTTTCAAAAACAAAAGCGTCGCACCGCTTTTCCGGCTGGATTTTTGTTGATTTTAATTACGATTTTATTAGTAATTAAGCAATAACGGCTTTATTTTATAAAATTTAAGTTATGGCCGATCTTTATCAAACCCTTGGCGTCGGGCGAGATTCCTCGTTTGATGAAATTAAAAAGGCTTATAGAAGATTGGCACGGGAATATCACCCAGATGTAAATCCAGATCCAGCGGTGCAGGAAAAATTTAAGGAAATAACCGCTGCATATGAAGTTTTAAGTGATCCAGAACGAAGACAAAATTATGACTTAGGTGGTTCTGGATTTTCTGGTGGAGCAAACTTTGGTGGTTTTGGTTTCTCCGACATTATGGATGCATTTTTTGGCGGCGGTGGACAAAGAGGTCCACGCCAAAGAATGCGCCCTGGACAAGATGCACTATTAAGAGTCGAAGTTAATTTAGCGGAAGCGACATTTGGTTGCGATCGTGAGTTATCAGTTGATACCGCGGTGCGATGTGAAAAATGCCAAGGTTCTGGCAGTAGAGATGGTGGTTCACCAACTACATGTCGAATTTGTAATGGTCGTGGTGAAACACAACAAGTAAGTCGTTCAATTCTTGGACAAGTAATGACTACACGTCCATGTGCAAATTGTTCTGGTTTTGGAAGTGTAATTAGTGATCCGTGTGGTGAGTGTGCCGGAGATGGTCGAGTACGCACTCGCAAAAAAATTCCGGTAAAAATTCCAGCCGGTGTTGAAACTGGAAATCGAATTCAAATGTCAGGTGTGGGAGAGGTTGGCCCAGGTGGTGGACCAGCTGGAGATTTATATTTAGAAATCGTAGTTACACCACATGAAAATTTAATTCGTGAAGGGGTCGATTTACATTTATCTATAACAATAAATATGGCGGCAGCGATTTTGGGTGCAAAAGTGCAAGTGCCAACACTTGATGGTGATCGCGAGTTAGAGATAAAAGCCGGTGTTCAAAGCGGCGATGTTTTAGTTTTGAAAGGCTTAGGTGTAACTAAATTACGTGGCTCAGGCCGGGGAGATTTGTTGGTTCATATTGATATTCAAACCCCAACAAAACTAAATGCCGAACAAGAGAAATATATAAATGAATTTATTAAGTCTCGCAAAGAAGATGTCACCAAAATAAAAGTAAATTTGGTAAACGACATAGCTCACGATGAACAAAATGATGGAAAAGGATTTTTTAATCGAGTAAGGGATGCCTTCCGTTAACTCTCCATTATTTTTTGTATCAAACCTTCCTAAATCTGAAACCATCGAGATTATCGGTGATGATGCTCATCATGCACTCAAAGTTCTTCGGCTAAAAGTTGATGATTTCGTAGAGATAAGTGATGGTTTAGGCAAAGTAGCTTTTGGAAGAATTATCGAAACTAATCGCAAAAACTTTTCAGTAAAAATTACTCAAGAAAAACAGCAACCGCAGTCGAAAATTCAAATTTCTATCGCACAAGCAATTGTTAAGTCTGACCGCACAAAAGAGATGCTAGAACTTATAACTCAATCGGGGGTTCATGAGTTGATTCCTTGGAGCGCAGAGCATTCAATCGGGAAATGGCAGACAAACTCAAGACTTAAATGGCAAACATCAGTTTATGAGGCGGCTAAGCAATGCCATATTTATTCAGTACCTTCGGTACAAGAGGTTTCAAGTACTAAACAATTAATTGAAAAATTATCAGATTACGATCAAGTAATTTTGCTTGATCAAAATGCTGAAGATCCAATTTCAAAGGTGTACAAAATAGGTAAATCGAAAATTTTATTAATAATTGGGCCAGAAGGCGGAGTAAGTGATGCAGAAACTGCACAATTTAAAAATACCAATGTACTTGCGGCTAAATTGGCAAATTCGACATTTAGATCAGCACATGTTGCTTTGGCTGCGACTAGTGCAATAAATACTCTGGCTGGTAATTGGTAGGATAAAAAAATGGATTGCTTATTTTGTAAAATTGTTGCCGGCAATATTCCTGCCCAAATAGTTGCAAAAAATGATTTTGTAACCGCTTTTAATGACATTACACCTCAAGCGCCAACTCATATTCTTATTATTCCGAATCAACATTTTGAAAATATTGGTCAAGTTGCCACCAAAGATGAGAAATTAGTTGGGCAGATGTTTCAAATGGCAGAAGAAATAGCAGTTGATAAAAAATTAACTGGTTATCGAACCGTTTTAAATACCGGTGCAAGTGCTGGTCAATCAGTTTTTCATGCTCATATTCATTTGCTCGCTGGGCGGGCATTTGCTTGGCCACCAGGTTAAATCTGCTAGGACTTTCCATATTAACTGCGCATATTTAATAAGAAGATAGAATTGGCCCAGATGGAATCAATTGTTATAAATATTCCCACCTCAATTCCCATGGTTGCCCTGGTTGGGCCTAATGACTCGTATGTGAAGGTCATTGAAGAAAGATTTCCAGATTTAAAAATAACTATTCGTGGCAATGAATTTATGATTAAAGGGCCAGATCATTCAGCCACTTTGGTTAAAGACCTAATTACCGAACTTCTGGTTTTATTAAGATCAGGACAAACTCTTTCTGTCGACGCTGTGGTTCGCTGTATTCAAATGTTAAAAAGTGAACCAGTGGCGCACCCGGCAGAAATATTGACGCTAAATATTTTAAGCAATCGCGGCAAAACAATTCGTCCTAAGACGGCAAATCAAAAAAGATATGTTGAGGCAATTGATAAACACACAATTACATTTGGAATAGGTCCGGCCGGAACCGGTAAAACTTATTTAGCGATGGCAAAAGCGGTACAAGCATTACAAGCCAAACAGGTAAATCGAATAATTTTGACTAGGCCGGCAGTAGAAGCAGGGGAGCGTTTGGGCTTTTTACCAGGAACTTTGCATGAAAAAATCGATCCTTATTTGCGACCACTTTTTGACGCGCTGCACGACATGATTGATCAAGATTCAATTCCTAAATTAATGCAGGCGGGAATCATTGAAGTTGCGCCACTTGCCTATATGCGTGGACGAACATTAAATGATGCATTTGTTATTTTAGATGAAGCTCAAAATACAACTCCAGAACAAATGAAAATGTTTTTAACTAGATTAGGTTTTGGTTCAAAGATGGTGGTCACTGGCGATATAACGCAAATTGATTTACCAAATAACAACAACAGCGGTTTAAAAATAGTCCACGATATTTTGGAAGAAGTTTCCGATATTTGCTTTATGAATCTGACTTCAGATGATGTGGTCAGAAATAAGTTAGTTTCACAGATTGTAGATGCTTACGGTAGATGGGATCAGAATCTATCTAAAAACACCACCGCATTTCGCGCTGGTAAATCTGATCGCAAATAAATTTCCCTACATTTAAATCATGCGCATAGAAATTGATAATGATTCTGGTCGAGATTGTGATGAAGCCAGCATAAAAAGTGTGGCTGATTTTGTAATGAATCAAATGGGTTTGCATCCAGATTGTGAACTCGCCATCAGGTTGGTAGATCTTGATGAAATGAGTGATTTACATATGCAGTGGATGGATGAAAGTGGTCCGACAGATGTGTTGTCATTTCCGATGGATGAGTTATCGCCTAATTCAGCACCTGAAGGACCAGGCATGCTCGGAGATGTAGTGCTTTGTCCAGATTATGCCGAGCAAAATGGAAAACAATCTCTAGAAAAAGAGTTGTTGCTGTTGACGGTGCATGGCGTTTTACATTTAATGGGCTTTGATCATCGTCAAAGCGATGAAGAGAAAATCATGTTTAAATTACAACAAGATTTACTAAATGAGTGGGCTAAATAGCTAACGCCCATGGATTCAACTTCAACGCTAAATTCACTAAATTCAATCAATTCACTTGGCTTGCTCTTGAGCGTGCCATTTCTATTGTTAATGGCTGGATTTCTAGCCGGCTCTGAATCTGCGCTTAATTCTCTTTCTCGAGTATTCATTGAGGAAATAAGTGAAGCCAAGCCAAAACTTGCTAGAAGATTTGCAGTTTGGAGCAATCAACCATCTAAGTATTTAAATGTTTTACTTTTCGCTAGAAAGTTTTTAGAAATAGCTGCGGTAATAGTGGTGGCAGATTGGGTAATTCAAGACAAATCTAGTTTTTCCAGCTTAATTGGAAATAACTTTTTAGAGTTGGCTTTAGCGACACTTTTGATGGTGGCGCTTTCATATGTGTTAGTCGGCGTTGGTCCACGCACTCTTGGAAAACAAAATGCAATTAAATGGGCGATACCCGCGATATTAGTTGCCGATTCACTTTCAAAAGTTTTAGGTCCGATCACGCAATTGTTGATTGCAGTTGGAAATGCAATTACCCCAGGTAAAGGATTTAAAAGTGGACCATTTGCCAATGAAGCGGAGTTGCGAGATTTAGTAGATCAGGCTCGAGAGCGCGGCTTAGTTGAAGAGTCTGAGCGAGAAATGATTCATTCGGTTTTTGATTTAGGTGACACATTAGTTCGAGAACTAATGGTGCCACGCACTGAAATGGTTTGGATTGAATCAGATAAGAATTTAAGACAAGCACTTTCATTGGCGTTACGTTCTGGATTTACCAGGATTCCAGTCATTGAATCAGATTTAGATAATGTGGTTGGAATTGCTTATGTAAAAGATTTAGCAAAACGAGTTCACGAATTTCGAGATTCAGAGCTAACTGAAAAAGTCAGCGAGAATCTTCGCAAGGCAATTTTTGTGCCGGAAAATAAAACGGCGGCTGAATTATTAAAACAAATGCAACGCGACCATAGCCATATGGCGATAGTTGTAGATGAATATGGTGGTACCGCCGGTTTGATTACTATCGAAGATATTTTGGAGGAAATTGTTGGTGAGATTTCCGATGAGTATGACGATGGCGAGCAAGAGGTTGAGTGGTTAGAGTCAGATCGCGCTCGGGTTTCTGCTCGTATGAATATTGCAGATTTTGCCGATGAATTTGAAATTGAATTTCCACCTGAGCAAATTGAGGAAGTTGATTCTGTCGGCGGTGTACTTGCCAAACAATTAGGCCGAGTTCCAATTCCGGGTAGCTCAATTTTGGTAGCAGATTGGAAGCTAACCGCTGAACGCCCAGTTGGACGTCGACATCGAATCGCCACGGTATTGGTTGAGAGGGTGGGCAAAAATTTAAGTGACTTAGGTAAAACTTCAGAGGCAGAAGTTTAAAAATATGAGAGTGATCAGATTTACAGTCGCAGCTGAAAAAGGTCTGGGTACTGATCCACTTTTTGGTTTATTAGAACCAGATAATTCCATTAAATTACTAAAAGGCGATCCAATTTACGCGGGGTTTAATCCAATTTCCTCGAATGAAGTTAATTTAAATTTATCTGAAGTACGACTTCTCGCACCTGTGATTCCGAGAAGTAAAGTTGTTTGTATTGGTAAAAATTATGCCGATCATGCTGCTGAAATGGATTCTAAAGTTCCGACTTCACCAATAATTTTTATAAAACCTAACACCTCAGTCATTGGTCCAAATGAGGTAATAACTTGGCCAAAAATGAGCGAGCGAATTGATCATGAGGCGGAGTTAGCAATTGTTATTGGTCGTATTTGTAAATCGGTACCGGCAAATAAAATCAAAGAGGTAATTTTTGGATACACAATTGCAAATGATGTAACGGCACGAGATTTACAAAAGGTTGATGGCCAATGGACAAGAGCAAAAGGTTTTGATGGTTTTTGCCCAATAGGACCTTGGATTGATACCGAATTTGCTCCACTTAATCAGAAAATATCTGCCAAAGTAAATGGTGAAATTAAGCAACAAGATGTGCTTTCTAATATGGTTTTCAAAATCGGCCAAATAATCGAGTTTGTTACCGAAGCCATGACGCTGCTACCTGGCGATGTGATTCTCACGGGAACGCCGGCTGGAGTCAGCGCTATGCCAGAAGGAGCGGACATTGAGATTGAGATTGAAGGTTTAGGTTCATTGAAGAATAAACTTTCAGCTAAACCAAAACCCTAAATTTTAAAAAATTTTGTAGATTGTGAAAGCATTTATTTATGAGTAAATCACAGAAGCAAGTCAGAGTCAGGTTTGCACCTTCTCCGACTGGTGATTTGCATGTCGGAAATATCCGCACCGCACTTTTTGATTGGGCGTACGCCAGACACAC
>CAXBQO010000055.1:0-7146 GCA_963977945.1 uncultured bacterium | reverse complement strand
TTGGTATTTGGCGGCTCACAAGGTTCACGTCATATCAATGAAGCAATTATGCAAAGCATGTCTTTTTTTACTGAAAATCAAATTCAAGTAGTACATGCAGTTGGTCGCGATAATGCTTTGCCGCTAAAAACTGAAAATTATCTGCCACTTTCATACATAGATGACATGGCCTCGGCATATCTGGCTTGCGATTTAGTAATCGCTAGAAGTGGAGCGTTAACCTGTGGCGAACTTGCAGTTGTTGGAAAGTATGCAATTTTGGTGCCACTGCCAATTGGAAATGGTGAACAAGCTGCAAATGCACAAGATTTAGAGCGAGCTGGCGCTGCCCAATTAATCGCAAATGATCAGTTCAACGCTTCTTGGCTTATGAGCAATTTTGATCAGATTCTGCAACGGGCAAATAATTACAAACCAAAAATTGCCATAGAAAAAAGTGCTGCTACGTTGCTGGCAAATGATGTGCTGGAATTTGTAGATCGCAAGAGTAGATAACCCAATAGAACTGCAAATATGTTTGATCTAACCGGAAAAAGCATTCACTTTATCGGAATCGGTGGTTCGGGCATGAGTGGAATCGCTCGAATAATGCTAGATCGGGGAATGACAGTTTCCGGATCAGATAAATCTGATTCTGCGATTTTAAAATCTTTAGCAACTCATGGCGCAAAAACTTATGTTGGGCATGCCGAAAAAAATGTGGGCGATGCTCAAGTAATAGTGAAGTCGGCAGCAATCAACGATAAAAATCCCGAATTACTAGCGGCAAAATCAGCTGGGCTAATGGTTATCGAGCGAGCCGAAGCGCTTTCATGGTTAATGCAAAATCAAACTTCTATTGCGATCGCCGGAACTCACGGCAAAACCACTACAACTGCGATGCTTACCGTTGCCTTACAAAACTGTGGCGCCGATCCTTCGTTCGCGATTGGCGGCACAATAAATGCCAGCGGAATCAACGCCCACAATGGAAAAGGCAATTTCTTTATTGCCGAGGCGGATGAATCCGATGGTTCATTTTTAGCTTACAAACCAACTGGCGCCATCATCACAAACATTGAACTTGACCATGTTGATCACTTTAAAAATCTGGCCGATGTTGAAGCAGCATTTTTAGATTTCGTTAACAGCATTGCGCCAAATGGCTTTTTAGTTGCCGATATCTCTGACCCCGGGGTAGCAAAATTACTCACACAAATCGCTAGAGGAGATTTAAAAATAATTACATATGGCAAAAGCGATGTAGCCGAATTTCAGATCAGCGATATAAAAGTTAACAACCAAACCACTACCGCTAAAATCAATATTGCATCAGCGATTAGTAGCCAAAATAAGTCGCAACAATTGCAACTGCAGATTCCCGGAGAACACAACGCTTTAAATGCCACCGCAGTTTTTGCTACCGCGTTGCACCTAGGTTTTGAACCAACTTCAATTTTGGCGGGGGTTAATAACTACTCTGGCACGAAGCGTCGCTTTGAATTAAAAGGTATGCAAAATGGGGTTCGGGTAGTCGATGATTATGGTCATCATCCAACCGAGATCAGCGCAACTTTAAAAGCAGCGAGAAGTTTTGCCGGGGCTGGTCGAGTCTTAGTGATTTTCCAACCACACAGATTCAGTAGAACTCAGGCTTTTGAAAAAGAGTTTGCCCAATCGCTGGCCGCCTGCGATTTTGCCATCATTCTAGAAATCTATGCCGCCAGCGAAACTGCAATTGCTGGAGTTTCTGGCTTATCAATTGCTAAACATTTACCAAACACAAAAGCAAAATTTCAACCAGCCATGATTGAAGCGGTGGAGGAAATCTGCAATATGGCAAAACCTGGCGATGTAATTATCACTTTAGGAGCCGGTGATGTTAGTTCTTTAGGCGAACCAATATTGAACAAATTAAGTACAAATTAAGTACAAATAAATAATATAAATGCCATCTAGATTTAATTTACGCCGAATTATTTACATCTGTTTTTCTATCGGCCTTGTTGCCGGTCTTTCTTACCTACTTGGATGGTCAGATTTTTTAACCGTTAGAAATATCAAAGTTCAAGGCACAAATTCCATAGATTTAGTTACTACAGAGATTTCATCTGCTGGCATTGAATTAAAAGTTGGTCAACGACTTGCTCGAGTGGATGCTAGGGCGATTAATCGAACTTTGAGTTTGGCTAATTGGTTGAGTGAGGTCAAAACTTCTCGAAATTGGTTTAACCGCGAGGTCTCAATCTCGGTATCAGAGCGAATTCCGATTGCTAAATACATTGATGCCGATGGGCAAAGTAAAAACTTTGATCCGCAAGGGGTTCAATTTGTTCCAAGATCTGCCGACCAAATTTCAATGCAGATGCAGATACCAACTATCAATGCTGCATCGCCGGCAACAGGCGCAAACAATCAAGTTTCTTTACAACTATTAAGTAAATTCTTATCGCAGTTTCCGGTAAATGGCGGTCAATATATAAAGCAGCTTTCGCAATTAGGCGTTGATTCTCAAGGCAATATCAAAATGCAGACCGTTATTAATGGTCGGGCAATTGAGATTAATTGGGGCGGGGTAGAGCAGCTGGATAAAAAGGTAAAAGTGATGGATTTGCTCTTGTTGCAGCCAGAAAATGAGCAAGCGACATCAATCGATTTGAGCATTCCCGACCAACCAACTGTTCGATAACCAATCCGGCTTTTTTTAAAAAACTTCCTAATCATTTTGGAAGTAATCACTAACAATTTACAAAATCTAATTTGGAATTAGTTCGTGTCGGTGATTGAACCGATTGTTATAAGTGCCTAGTTTTACCAATTATTAAAGTTGTGACGTAACTCTCAAGTTGAGGTTTACAGTACAACTGAAGCAAGAAAATGCTTCAAATTGGGCAGATTGAAAAATCAATCTGAGACGGGAAGTGAAATTGTGGCAACACCACAAAATTATTTAGCAGTAATTAAAGTTGTTGGAATTGGTGGCGGCGGTGTTAACGCTGTTAATCGAATGATTGATGTCGGATTAAAAGGCGTTGAGTTCATTGCAATCAATACCGATGCACAAGCACTTCTAATGTCAGATGCTGATGTGAAATTAGATATTGGTAGAAAATTAACTCGCGGCCTTGGTGCCGGCGCTTCACCAGAAGTTGGCAGACAAGCAGCACTTGATCATGTCGAAGAGATTGAAGAAGCGTTACGTGGCGCAGATATGGTTTTTGTTACCGCGGGTGAAGGTGGAGGAACCGGAACCGGTGGCGCTCCGGTAATTGCAAAAATTGCAAAAGATCTTGGCGCACTAACTGTTGGTGTAGTTACAAAGCCATTCACATTTGAAGGTAATCGCAGAATGCGTCAAGCCGAAGAAGGAATCAACTTACTTCGTCCAGAAGTTGACACATTAATTGTGATTCCAAATGACAGATTGCTTGCAATTTCAGATCGATCAATTAGCGCACTAGAAGCATTTAAAACCGCGGACCATGTTTTGTTATCTGGCGTGCAAGGAATTACAGATTTAATTACCACACCAGGATTAATTAATTTAGATTTTGCTGATGTTAAAACTGTTATGGCTGGTGCCGGATCGGCATTAATGGGAATTGGTTCGGCTCGCGGCGAAAATCGGGCAACTAGAGCGGCAGAACTTGCAATCACTAGTCCACTTCTTGAAGCATCAATTGAAGGGGCTAAAGGAGTTTTGCTTTCAATCGCTGGTGGTTCAGATTTAGGTTTGTTTGAAATTTCTGAAGCTGCTGAAATGGTTGCTAAATATGCTGCGCCAGATGCAAACATTATTTACGGAACAGTTATTGATGACGCCCTTGGTGATGAAGTTCGGGTAACTGTTATTGCCGCCGGATTTGAAGGTGGTCAACCAAAATATGTTGCAGCTCCAGTTCTAACTACTGCATCACTTTCAGCCAACGCTGATCCAATTCCAACTAACGATCCACTTTCGGTCGCTCTTGATCTCTCAGTTCCAGAAGAATCATTCTCAATGGCTGGCGCATCTAATGGTGCGGCCAAGAGCAGTGGTCGCAGACGAATCACCTTCGAAGACATGGTCGCCGAAGATGAAATTGATGTTCCAGATTTCATGAAGTGATTGGTTACTAAAAACTAATTATTTCGATCAAAGTTAATTAAGAAATAGATTAATTTGATGGCGCGGTTACTTTTTACCGCGCGTGATTTCGGATCTCTCACCGAAGAAAACAACCGATTGCAACTGCGCAATTTTCTTGGCACAAAAAATGTTGCCTTTATGCGACAAAATCATGGCGATAATTTCCAAATAATTAACACGCAAGCCACCCCTAATCAATCTGTGATTACCAGCGAAGATGGAACCGATGCGCTGATTACAACCGATAAAAATGTCGCATTATGTGTGATGGTCGCAGACTGCCTGCCGGTTTTAATTGACGGCCAAAACGTGGTGGCCGCAGTGCATGTTGGTCGCCGCGGATTAATGAATGAAATTACTTTAAAGGTATTGGAAAAAATGAAAAGTTTGGGGGCGCAATTTGAATCAATAACCGTTGGACCTCATATCTGCGGCAATTGCTATCCACTTGATGAATCCACTGCCACCGAAGTTTGGCGCAAATATCCCAGTTCAAAGATTTTCAATTCTGATAGCGGAACAAAGCCCACCACCTCGGTCAATGCCGCAAAAACTATGAACTCAACATTTTGTGTTGATCTCTATCAAGGTTTAGTTAGCCAAATTAATTCATTTAATCTGTCAGCAAATTTAAAAATTAGAAGGGTCGGCGGGTGTTCCTTTGAGAAAATTCAATACTTTTCTCATCGAGCCAGTCGAGACATTGGTCGGCAAGTCGGAGTGATTTCGTTATGAATCGCAATCAAGAATTAGCGGCAAATCTCAAAGATACTAAAGCCAAAATTCAAGCCATAAATTCGCAGGCGCAATTAATTGTCGTCACCAAGACATTTCCAATTTCAGATCTAGAAATATTGTACGAATTAGGCGAGCGAAATTTTGGTGAGAATCGAGATCAAGAGGCAAGCGAGAAAGCAGCACAACTTCCTAAGGATGTGATCTGGCACTTTCAAGGTCAGATTCAAACTAACAAAATTAAATCAATTTCAAACTGGGCCGAGGTAATTCACTCAATTGATGATGAAAGACAGATCCAAAAATTTGCGCAGAGCAAAAAATCCCACAGTGTTTTTTTGCAGGTAAATATTGATAATCAATTTGATGAAAAGCGCGGTGGTGTGAAGGCAAACATGCTCTCGCAGTTAGCTAAATCGGTGCAATCGATCTCTAATCTAAAACTTATGGGCCTGATGGCAGTTGCCCCGCTGGGTGAAGATGCGAATTCCGCCTTTGCGCGATTGGCAAAAATTCAAGAGCAGTTTGTTAAAGATTTCCCAAATGCCAAGTTTTTATCAGCCGGGATGAGTTTGGACTTTGAAGCAGCGCTAAAACACGGTGCGACACACGTTCGAATTGGCAGTTCAATCCTCGGCAATCGAGCGTAATTCTTTTAGGATTTTGATATGGCTTCAGCTCTAAAACGAATGGCCGGCTACCTCGGTCTAATGGACACCGAAGAGGTAAATAACGCCGCCGATACAAATAGTTCAAATGGAAATTTCAGAGGCGCAGCAGAAACTCAACCGACTGTAAAACTTTCTCGGCGTGAGCGCCGCGCAGTTTCAGTTGTTCAACCAAATTCAACTCCAATGAATCCAAATGCAACCGGTGGCGCTTTAGACCACATTGTTTCGGTAACTCCACGCATGTACAGCGAAGCAAGAGTTATTGGCGAACATTTCCGTAGCGGAAAACCAGTCATCATGAATCTAAGCGACATGGAAGAAGCAGAGCGTTATCGTTTAGTTGATTTTGCTTCGGGATTAGTGTTTGGACACTTTGGCAGCATCGAAAGAGTTACTCCAAAAGTTTTCTTATTAACTCCGCCAAATGTAAAGGTCAGCGTAGAAGATAAAACCTCGGCGGCAGCGGCAAGTTTCTTCAATCAAAGCTGAGTACTTAATCCGATGGTAGTAATCGGTCAACTGCTGTATTGGGCGTTGCAATTCTTTTTAATTGCATTACTGGTACGCGTAGTTTTTGATTATTTGCGAATGTTTTCTCCAAATTGGCGGCCAAAAGGAATCGTGATGCCAATTGCAGAAATTATCTATACGTTAACTGATCCGCCGTTACGTTTTGTACGCCGATTTGTGCCACCACTAAGACTGGGTGCTATCGCAATTGATTTATCGTTTATTGTGGTTTTCTTTGTGGTGCAAATACTGGCCCGAATAGTTTTTATTGCCTTTTAATTAACCTTTTCTAATTTCAGCAACAGACCTAATTCGTTGTCGGTACCACCAACAACTTTTGCAGGCTTAATCTCGATGGCCAAAGTTTCACTTTTTATCTCAGCCAAACCACTTTCAATCGCAGCGGCAACTTCTGCTGGTGCCTGCCATTGAACATTTATACGGTCGCTAACATCAAAGCCCGAATTTTTACGCTCCTCTTGGATTGTTCGTATAACTTCGCGCAAAAGTCCCATATTAATTAATTTTGAATTTAATTTAAGATCCAACGCAACGCTCTCACCTGCGTGCGAAGCCACCGCCCACCCTTCAGTTGGAGTTTCGGTAATAACTAAATCGCTTTCAGTAATTTGCGCACTTTTACTTTTTCCCTCAGATTCATATGAAATATCAGCAGATTTATTTTTACGAACCTGGGCAACAAGTTTTGCAGCATCACTTTGTGCAATCGCTTTTGCAATCGCCTGCACATCTGCACCGTATCTAGCACCTAAATCTCTGAAGTTTGCTTTGATTGCTACTGTTACTAAATCAGCAGGGCTTTCGCTGATGTCGGCAATCTGCAAAATATTTAATTCTTCGGCGATATCTTTTTGTAGAAGTTCTGGCAGTTGCGACCAACCAGTAGCTGAAATCAAAGCGCGACTAAGTGGTTGGCGAACCTTTACCGCAGATTGCGCTCTAGCGGCGCGACCTAATTCAACAATTCTTCTAGATAGCGCAACCTGTTGTGAAAGTTTTTGATCAATCAATTTTTCATTTGAGGTTGGAAAATTTGCAAGGTGAATAGATTCTGCGACAGATGTTTCGTTCACACGAACTAGAACCTGCCATACATGTTCT
>CAXBQO010000054.1:0-7235 GCA_963977945.1 uncultured bacterium | reverse complement strand
TCTTACGCCACAGGATTAGTTGGACTTAGATCTTCAGTTGCAAATACTTTGGTGCTAGCCGAACCTGCCACTGCAACAATTTTGGCTTCGGTAGTACTTCATGAAACTTTGACCCAAAAAAGTTGGATCGGAATATTGCTAGTTGCTGCTGGTCTGCTGTATTTGTCTATATCTAGTGAAGAAAACTAAACCGCAGCCAGCGCTGATAAAACTTCAACTGCTGTTACAAATTTAGTTTTTCGCTTCGCTACTTTTCCAGCTTTTGAATGACGGGTAACCGCCGCGCAAACAACTTTAAAAGCGGCATCAACACTTTCCGGTTTTGCCGCCGCAATCATTGAACCAATTAATCCAGCCAACACATCTCCGGTTCCAGCGGTAGCAAGTTCATCACCGCCTAATTTGTCGGTAAATGTTTTGCCATCGGGTGTAGCAACCACGGTATTTTTTCCTTTAAGAACGCAGATGCTGTTAAATTTTTGGGCAATTTCTTTGGCAGATTTTTCTTTGCTTATAACTGTAAATCCAAGTTGCGCTGCTTCACCAGTATGTGGCGTAATTATTTTTATTTTATTTTCAAATCTCGATACTTTTTGTATTGCTCCGGCATCTAATATCAACGGGCAATCATTTGGAATTTGTCTATGAAAAGCGTTGCCTGGCCCCATAACAATTGCATCTGCTTTCGCTTCTTTTGCTTTAATTACCGGAACTACATCGGGAAATTGTTGTAAAACTAAATCTCGCGGCGTGACATATTTAAAAAAGTATTTAACAAAACCTGCGCCACCGCGTCTGGCACCACCCACAGTTAAAACCGCCGCCCCGGGATATTGCTCGGTTCCAGCTATAACCAGCACCACACCCTTGCGATACTTGTTTAATTCCGGTGTTTTTTTGGCGACTTTCTTTTTACTATTCATTACAAGTAAGTTTACTGGTCTTAAATTAACAAAAAAATACAAATCTGCCGGAAGGAAATCTAAATTGAGCAAACCAGTCAAGATTAGTGATTACGGAATTACCGAAGAGTTTGGATATTTACCAACTCAAGATCCGGCGCAATCACTTTCACCCGGAAATGAAGCCTGGGATCAAATGGGTAAAGACCTTCCAAAATTATTAATGGGTTCAGATTTTAGAAATCGCGTAAAAAGTTTGCCAGATTTTAAAGTTGATAAATTAAATGGTGAAGCTGAAATTCGTCGCGCAATGTTGGTACTGAGTTATATCGGTCAGGCTTATCAATGGAGCAGTAACGAAGCCGCTCACACATTGCCAGCAAAATTAGCACTTCCTTGGTATCAAGTTGGTAAAAAAGTTGGTCGGCCACCAATTTTGAGTTATCAAAGTTATGCCAGCGATAACTGGCGCAGATTTGAAAAGAATGGCCCAATTGAATGCGGCAACATCGGATTGTTGCAATGTTTTCTTGGTGGCCAAGATGAAGAGTGGTTCATCTTGATTCATATTGATATTGAAAAGAAAGCCGGTAAAGGATTAAAAGCAATTGAAGAAGCGCAAATTGCAGTTGCAGCAAATGATGCTGATCAATTAGAGAAAGCAATGATCAAACTGCGCGAATCTTTACAAGCAATGTATGCAACATTAGATCGCATGCCAGAAAGATGTGATCCTTATATTTATTTCCATCGCGTTCGGCCATATATTTTTGGTTGGCGAAATAATCCTTCACTTCCAAATGGCGTGGTTTATGAAGGTGTTGATGAGTACAAAGGTGTTGGTCAAAAGTTTCGCGGTGAAACTGGCGCGCAAAGTGCAATTATTCCGGCGATGGATGCAGTACTTGGCATCGAACATGAGCGCGATGAACTTCGCGATTACTTAATGGAGATGCGACATTACATGCCACCTGAGCATGTGAAATTTATTGAAGCCGCCGAAGCTGGCCCATCTGTTAGAAATTTTGTAAATACTGCAAATCGCAAATCTTTAACTCAAATATTTAATGACTGTGTTGAAATTGTGGCAAACTTCCGCGCACTTCATCTGGAATATGCTGGCAGTTATATTCACGCGCAATCGCAAAAGACTCCGGGTAATCCATCGGCAGTAGGAACCGGTGGCACACCATTCATGATCTATTTGCGCAAACACCGCGATGAAACAAAGGCGCAAACCGTTAAGAAATAGCATCACATCACAATTTGTAACCGGTTAGGCTTGCGTAATGTCAAAGGCGTCTAGTGTGTCTAAAGTATTAAATTCTTTGCCGCGTGGAGAAAAAGTTGGCATCGCTTTTTCTGGCGGGCTAGATACATCTGTTGCAGTTGCTTGGATGAAAAAAAATGGCGCAAAGCCTTACGCCTACACCGCAGATCTTGGTCAATACGATGAACCAAATGTCGATCAAATTCCAAAACGTGCAACTGAATATGGCGCTGAAGTTTCAAGATTGGTTGATTGCAAACAATTAATTGTTGAAGAAGGAATCGCCGCGCTAGTTTGCGGAGCATTTCATATTCGCACCGCCGGCAAAACTTATTTCAACACCACACCAATTGGCCGAGCCGTAACTGGCACATTACTTGTGCGCCAAATGCAAAAAGATGGCGTACAAATTTGGGGCGATGGCAGCACTTATAAGGGCAATGACATTGAACGGTTTTATCGTTACGGACTTCTAGCTAATCCAAACTTAAAAATTTACAAGCCTTGGTTAGATGCTGAGTTTGTTGCTCAATTTGGTGGTCGAACCGAAATGTCTAATTGGTTGAAAGAAAATAATTTGCCGTATCGCGATAGCGCCGAAAAGGCTTATTCCACCGATGCAAATATCTTGGGCGCAACGCACGAAGCGAAAAAACTAGAGGAACTTTCGACATCAATCGAGATTGTGAACCCGATTATGGGTGTGAAATTCTGGGATTCATCGGTAAAAATTGATTCGGAAGATGTAAAAGTTGAATTTAAAAATGGTCGGCCAGTTGCAATTAATAATAAAAAAACCAGCGATTTAGTTGATTTAATTAAACAAGCCAACGAAATCGGCGGTCGACATGGTCTTGGAATGTCTGATCAAATTGAAAATCGAATCATTGAAGCAAAAAGTCGGGGAATCTATGAAGCACCCGGCTTAGCTTTGCTTTTCATAGCTTATGAAAGATTACTCAGCGCGATTCACAATGAAGATACTTTGAATAATTATTATCTAGAAGGCAGAAAATTAGGTCGGCTGCTTTACGAAGGACGTTGGCTTGATCCGCAATCTTTAATGTTGCGTGAATCTTTACAACGTTGGGTGGCTTCAACAATTTCTGGAACCGTCACAATCAGACTTCGTCGCGGTGATGATTATTCAATTCTTGATACCACTGGTGAGAATTTCAGTTATAAACCAGAACGGTTATCAATGGAAAAAACCGCTGGCGAATTTGGCCCGGCAGATCGCATCGGACAATTAACAATGCGAAACCTTGATATCAGCGATACCAAAGCAAAATTAGATGCTTACCAAAAACAGGGACAAATTAGTAAAGATGTAAAACTGATTGGCGAGATCGAAAACTAGCCGATTAATTCGGCGTCATGGTAACGAGATTTTGTGTGAGTGCATGACAAATTATTTGAATTCTTAAAACATTTTTCACAAAGCAAAATCAAACTGTGGCAAGTTTCAACCGCGCAGTTATAAAACTGTTTAGTTTTATCGCCACATTTTTCACACTCGCCAATAACTTTAGTATTTGGTGAAAAATCCATACTCATTCGGCCATCAAAGGTGTAGAGCGATCCTTCCCAATAACCATTTTCAGGATACGCCTCGCCGTATCGAACGATGCCACCATTAATTTGATACACCTCTTTAAATCCACGCTGTTTCATAGCTGCCGACAAAATCTCGCAACGAATTCCACCGGTGCAATAAGTGACAATCGCTTTTTCTTTCAAATAATCGTATTTGCCGCTATCTAATTCCGAAATAAAATCTTTTGTGGTTTCAACATTTGGCACCACCGCATTTTTAAACTTTCCAATTTTCGCTTCATAAGCATTACGGCCATCAAAAAACACCACATCATCGCCCCGCTTTGTCACTAATTTATTTACTTGCTCAGGCTCAAGATGCTCGCCACCACCGACAACTCCGTGCTTATCTACTTTTAACTCTGTTGCTAATCCAAACGCAACAAGTTCGGGGCGAATCTTTACACTCAATCTTGGAAAATCATTGCCAGTTCCTTCAGACCATTTGAAATCAATTTTCTTAAATGGTTTGAACTCTTTCGATTTACGAATATATTTTTTAAGATCATTCATCTCGCCACCTAAAGTGCCATTTATTCCATGCTCAGAAATTATGATTCGACCTTTTAGATTGAATTGTTCGCCCAAAGAAATTTGCCACAATTTAAAAGTCTCAGGATCAGAGATAGGCGTGAAGCAATAAAACAAGATGATTTTTGGTTGAGCCACGCAAAGATTTTACCTATTGGAATCAAACACTTAGAAATCGTTGCTAACCTAGCCATATGTTGAAAGCAATTTTCTATACCCTGCACTTGATTGGCCTTCTCGGCATCATCGTTACATTGGTAATTTCATTACGCAAAAATCCGAAAAAACTATCTGCCGGTACATTGCATTCAGCCTGGTTGCAGTTCATCAGTGGGGTAGCGCTTACTGGAATCGATTCTGGTGAAGATAATTTCAATTATGCACCGGTCATCATCAAGTTATTAATTTTGGTAGTAATTATTGCTTTGGGTTATATGAATGTGAAGAAAACCGAAGTAAAAGCTTCTTTCCTTTACACCTTGCTTGGCTTAACACTTACAAATGTTTTAATTGCCACCTTGATTTAATTTGATTTAATTTAAGAAAATGCCCGCCAGTTAATCTGGCGGGCATTTTTTATTTAATTACTTTATTTCGATACTACGAGGCTTCTTTTCCTCAGGTAGTTCTAGTTCGAGATTGATCTTTAGGATTCCATCTCTTAACTCAGATTCCTTGACTTTGACATGGTCTGCCAAAGCAAAGCATTGGCGGAATTGTCGACCAGCAATTCCACGATAAACGTAATCTGCGTTATCGCGTTCTTGTTTATCCAACTTTGCACCTTCAATGGTTAGTTCATTGTTGTGCAATTCGATCTTCAATTCATTTTTGCTAAAACCAGCAACCGCCATTTCAATCTCATAGCGGTCTTCGCCAGTCTTTTTAATGTTGTATGGAGGATAAGAAGTTGTTCCGCCCATCAATGCATTTTGCATTTTTTCTAGAATCGACCACTCGCGATCGAATCCAACTGACCAAGCCTCTAAATTAGGGAAGAAGTTAGAAAGCGTTGGAAATGTTCCAATTGAGAATGGATCATTTTTCACTAATTGGTTTGACATATTTTCTCCTTTATTAAGCAAGATATGTTTTTTAGAACCCCCATTTGGCAGGTTCTAAACAAAATAACTAAAGGTGATTTCTAAATATTCCAATCGGCATAAAATTTTGAGACAAATCACAGAATTCCCCGTCACCAGCGGTAATGTGGCCCGTATGCAACCAACCATTCTGCTGGTAACCAGCAACGGAATTGGTATGGGTCACTTAGCTCGCGCCGTTGCAATTGGCCAAGCGCTGAAAGGCAGGGCAGAAGTAGTTATTGCCTCAATGGCTTATGGAATATCAGAGGTCAACGCTGCGACCGGAATAAAAACTTTTTATATTCCAGGTAGAGATAAAGCCGATGTTCCTAAATACGCATGGGAATCATTTCTTAGAGATCAAATTCTGCAATTGGCACAAGAAACGAATGCTCAAGTTGTTACATTTGATGGCGTTGTTCCGTATCCGGGAATTCTTTCGGCCAAGTTAAAAAATAATCAATTTAAATTAGTCTGGATTAGACGCGGCTTCTGGCAAAGAAAACTTCACACGCTCGCTCTAGGAATGCAATCAAGTTTGATGGATGCCATTATCGAACCAACAGATTTTGCAAGTGAATCAGATATCGGGCCAACAGCAAAGCGAAAAGATGCAATTAAAATTGCGCCGGTTTCTTTATTTGTTTCAAATACCGCGCAATCAAAAGAAAACGCTCGAAAAACTTTAGGTTTAGATCCCGTTAAACCAGCAGTACTGGTTCAACTCGGAACTGGCGCAGCAGATGTAAATCAAAAAATGACCGCAGCACTCAAAGGATTAATTGGCTGGAAAGATTGCCAAGTAGTACTTACGAAAGAGCCAAAAGATTCAAGTGGAAAGTCACTTGCCCCTAGCGGTCTAAATTTAAAAATAATTCGATACTTTCCGTTAGCCAATTTGCTTAATGCTTTTGATGGTGCGGTATCAGCTGCCGGATACAACGGAGTTCATGAATTACTTGCTGCAAAAATTCCTACAGTTCTTGTGCCAAATATTCGTGGCACCGATGATCAAGTCAGACGAGCAAAATGGTGCCAAGACAATGGTTTTGCTTTATTTGCAGATCAATCTAATTTAAACGATATTGAATCTCAGGTAAGAAAACTTCAAGATGAACAGGTTAGAAATTCTTTAGCAAAGAAGTGTCAAAATCTTCCAGAGGTAAATGGGGCGAAATCAGCCGCTGAACTCTTACTAAATATCGCTAATAATCAGAAGGCAAGTACTAAGTCCTCAATTAAAAACCAGTTGATTGTGAAAACACTTTTCACACTTACTCTGGTTTTTAGATTCTTAAAGTCGCTGATAAAAACTAAATTATTAAAAAGGTTTACCGTATTTTTTAAGAAGGTTTTGCAGTATTACTTCGTTGCGTTCCTTATTGCCAGTTCGCCATAAGCCCTGTTCTTGTGTGCCGGGAATGAAATTTAATGGCCAAGCACCTGGCACCCTGCGCACAGCAACACCGTTTCTAATAGTTTGGAAGTACCACCAAAGATCATCGCAATAAAACGCTAACTCTTTATATAAATTAAAATCAAAAACATCTTTGTGGAAAAAATCTCGCTTAAACAAAGTACCAGCACCACTTGTTGCAAATAAGTCAGGAGATGGGCCGTTAGTTTTAGAGTATTGCTTGCGCCAATCACTGTATGCAGCAAATTGTCCATCTCGATTTTTAGTTATTTTATGGGTGCGTGATGCAATTACATTGTTTGGAAACAATTGCGCTTGAATCATTAAATGTAGAGTCAATGTTGGTTCGTAAACTAAATCATCGTCGACACATATCACCGGTAAATCTGAACGTTGCAGGGTTGGAATCAACTTCTTAGCCGGACCCCAATCAT
>CAXBQO010000053.1:0-7360 GCA_963977945.1 uncultured bacterium | reverse complement strand
TAAGAACTGTTTTTTCTGTTTGTTCCAAAAACACTAAGAACTTTTCTTGAGTCAATAGAAGTTATATTCGTCGTATTGTCTTTGTTATAAATTGTTGTTTGATTTGGATTTTTATTTGAATGTTCTATTGATTTGTAATGATCTGAGAAAGTAATATTCTTCTCACCAAAACTTCTTGTGACAGGATCAAATCCAATAAACTTACCTGCATTCACACCGCTACGAATTTTATCAATTGAATCATTCTGAGTGATTAGTTCATACGCTCTGGCACTACTCATTTCAGCAAGAGGATCACTCATTGATAAGTTCTTAGGATCAAAATTGATTCTTAGAACTGATTCTTTTTTCAATAGACTTGACAGAGAAACGTAATTATATCCAATTAGATTTGAAATCTCACTAACCATAACTTTGATAGTTTTAGTTTTTTGCCCACCATCTACGAAATTTGTACCGACATATTTAGCACCGCCATAACTTTTCAATAGTTCAACCGCCCTGGCCGAGGCGATGGCAGGAAGAAGTGGATCAACCCCACGCTCAAAACGTCGACCGGCCTCACTTTGCAGGTTAAATGCGCGCAAATTTTGCGATATCGCGTTTGGAATAAAGTGAGCAGCTTCAATCGCAATAGATTTCGTTTTAGAACTAACCTCAGAGTCAATGCCACCCATCACGCCAGCTAGTGCTAACGGTTTCTCTGAATCTGCAATTAATAGTGAATTTGAATTCAAACTTCGTTTTTGACCATCTAACGTTGTTAGATTCTTGAAATTCTTTGCTCTAGTAACTCTTATGCCACCAAATAACTTTTCAGCATCAAACGCATGTAAAGGTTGGCCAAGTTCTAGCATTACATAATTTGTAACATCAACCGCTAGAGAAATCGGGCGCATTCCTGCTTTTTGAATTCGCCGCTGCATCCATAGCGGACTAGAAATATTGCATTGCACCGAAGTGATGGTTCGCAAATAGATTGCATCGGCACCAGTTTTATCTTCAATCTTTACCGAAACTGCTTTTGCTCGATTTCCCGTTGGGTATTTTTGAAGTTTGGCATTAGCTGCTGGATCAGTGAACTTTAAATTTAGCCCGGCTGAAATCTCTCGTGCTAGCCCTCTGATCGACATGGCATAACCACGATCTGGATTTACCGCGATATCAAAAATTACATCATCAACTTCAAGCAGTTTCAGGGCATCAACACCGGGTTTAACCGATTTTTCATTTGGCAAAACAATAATTCCGGCGTGATCCTCACTTAGTCCAAGTTCTTTTGCTGAGCAAATCATTCCGTCGCTGGTTCGATCGTAAGTTTGCCGTGCTGAAATTTTGAAATTATTTGGAAGTACCGAACCAGGTATGGCAACCACAACAAAATCGTTTACTTTGAAATTAGTAGCGCCACAAATAACGTATCTGTCGGTTTTTTCACCGCAATCTAATTGCACATATCTGATTGGTTTTTTATGACCTGTTAACTCTTGAATTGATAAAACTTTTCCAACTTTAATAGGACCTTTAATATCTTGTCCTTGATAAATAATTTCTTCAACTTCAAACCCAACTTTGACAAAAGCCGCCGCTATTTTTTCAGCTGAAATCGATTTTGGAATCGGGGTGAATTCTCGCAACCAACTTAAAGGCGCTTTCATTTTTTACCAATCCCAAAAAACCTAGTGAATCTGACATCACCTTCGACAATGTCATGCAGATCTGAAATTCCATGTTTGACCATCAAAGTTCGTTCAAGTCCCATACCGAAAGCAAAGCCAGAGTATTTTTTAGAATCTATTCCACATACTTCAAGAACTTTGCGATTAACCATTCCGCAACCGCCCCATTCAATCCAGCGACCATCTAGGAAGAAATCAACTTCAGCACTTGGTTCGGTGAATGGGAAAAATGATGGCCGCAATCTCGTTTTTACATCAGAACCAAAAATTGATTTTGCAAAATAATCCAATGTGCCTTTTAAGTCAGCCATTGTGATGCCCTCATCAACTACTAAACCTTCAACTTGATTAAAAACTGGAGTATGTGTGGCATCTAATTCATCAGCCCGATATGTGCGACCTGGGCAAATCACATAAATCGGCGGTTTATTTTCTAACATGGTGCGGGCTTGCACCGGTGAGGTGTGAGTTCTGAGAACTAGTTTTGACTCTCTTGGATTAATGAAAAAAGTGTCCTGCATTGTTCTGGCAGGGTGATCTGCCGGAATATTTAGCGCATCAAAGTTCAACCACTCCGCTTCAAGCTCTGGCCCTTCAGCTACTTGATACCCAATGCCAGTAAATAAATCGCAGATTTCATTAGTCAACAAAGTAAGCGGGTGTAAACCACCAATTAAATTCTGTTTCATTGAAACTGTGACATCTACCCGCTCGGTCGCGAGAATTTTGTTATCTCGGGCTAACTCCAATTCAGCCAATTTGTTTTCATATGCTTCATTTATTTTTGCCCTAGCTTCACCAACAATTTTTCCAAATTCTGCGCGTTGATCTGCAGCAAGTGTGCCAAGAGACTGATTTGCTCGCGCTAGTGCAGATTTATCGCCAACAACTGAAATCTTTACACTCTTTAGTTGTTCTAAATCTTTAGTTTGTGCAATTTGTTTAAGCCCGTCGGCTAGATCTAATTCAATCTGATCTTTACTGAGATTAGACATCGCAATTTATTCCACTCAGATTTAAGTCCGGAATTAGACCCAAATTTTTAGCCGATATTGACTTCATTATGTGTGAGATTTTACTTGCGCAGGTCTTACTTAGTTGGGATTTAACCTCGTTGAATGGTTACCAGATACATAACAATGGCTGCGGCGGCGGCTAAGTTGAAACTTTCTGCGCTTCCTTTCATCGGGATAGAGACTGTTTTAACCCCGTTTGATAATTTCGGCAATCCCCGCGCTTCATTGCCAAAAAGCCAAACTGAGGAATTCTTTTCATCCAGCTTTTCGACGATACCTTCTACAACGTCATCTGATTTAGCATCGAGACCAAAACATTTAAAGTCATTTTTCATTGCATCGGAAATAAAATCTTCAATCGGTAATTGTGAAAAAACTGGAATATGCCAAAGAGATCCGGCAGTTGCTCGAACTGTTTTTGGGTTATAAACATCAACGCTTTCAGTTGAAAATACCACCGCATCAAATCCGCAAGCATCAGCAGACCGAATAACTGCACCGGCATTTCCTGGATCTTGAATCTGCCAGAAATATGCAATGCGCTTGCCAGAGTTCTTATTATTTTTCACTTGGTTAGCGTCACTTTGAATGAAATCCCAGAAATTCAGTGATTGCTTATTTTCACACACCGCAAGAATTCCCTGAGGGGTTTCTGCGGTTGTCATAGAGCGCATAACTTGCTCGCTCACTAATACCAATTTATCGGTTGCGATTTTGATCAAATTTAATTCTGCAGCGTATTTTTGTTGCGCATTTTCCGTTAAATAAAGTGTTTCAACTTCCAGATAAGAAAGCTTTGAGGTCAAAGCCTCTCGAACTGATTGCAAACCTTCAGCTATAAAAAGATTTTGCGCATCGCGCAGTTTTTTTCCACGCGAACTTTGTAGCGATTGCACTCGCTCAACATGCGGCGAGTTAAGACTGGTAATGATGGTCTGACGCGCTACTTCGTTTTTAGGTTTGTACGAGCAATCTCAACCAACTTTTTGAAAGTTGCTTGATCATTTGTCGCGATCTCCGAAAGCATTCTGCGATCAATCACAACGCCAGCCGACTTTAAGCCTTGAATGAATCGGTTGTAAGTCATTCCATTTTCACGAGTGGCAGCGTTGATACGTTGAATCCAAAGTGTACGAAAGTCACCTTTGCGATCTTTGCGATGATCAAATGCATAAACCAACGAATGGGTTAGTTGTTCTTTTGCTTTCGTAAATAATCTTGAGCGTTGACCACGATAACCGGCAGCGCGCTCTAAAGTTGTACGACGTTTCTTTGCGGCATGAACACCACGTTTAACTCTAGGCATTTTCTATTTTCCCCACTCTCTTATTTAAAACCTATTTCAAAATTAATTAAAACTTATTTCAGGCCAAGCATGCGCTTTGCGGTAAATGTTGAAGGAGCTTTCGCTTCGGTGTCGACACTTAATCGACGAGTTAGGCGAGAAGATTTACGCTCGAGCAAGTGACGCTTGCCAGAACGTTCATGCATTATTTTTCCTGAACCCGTAACGCGGAATCTTTTCTTCGCGCCACTATGGGTTTTCATCTTTGGCATCTTTTTCTCCTTCTTATTACTTCTTTTTTGCTTTCTTAACTCTTTTTAACTTTTTTTGCTTTTCTGCTTTGCACCCTTAGTTGGCTTTGCTGGCGCCAACACCATGGTCAAACTTCTTCCTTCTCGCTTTGGTTCAAACTCAACCATTGCGACCTCTGATAGTTGCGCAGCAAGATCTTGTAACAACCTAAACCCGACTTCAGGTCTGGCTTGTTCGCGGCCACGAAATTGGATTGAAACCTTTACCTTGTCACCACTTGATAGAAACTTTTCCATTTGATTACGTTTTGTGTCGTAATCGTGTGTATCTATGTTTGGCGTCATTCGGATCTCTTTTACAATTATGTGAGTCTGTTTTTGTCTTGACTCTCTAGCCTTTTGAGCTAATTCATATTTGTATTTTCCAAAATCCATGATCTTGCAGACTGGTGGGTTAGCGTCTGGTGAAATTTCCACCAAATCCAAACCAATTTCCTCTGACATCGCGATCGCTTTTTCGATTGCAACTACACCGATTTGTTCTCCGGCGTAACCGATTAATCTAACTTCAGCGGTTCGGATTCGATCATTGATCCGTGGTTCTGCTGTGCTGATACTGCCTCCTAATCAAATTTGTAGTGAAGGCACACAGCAATTGAGATTTATACTCAAAGTAACCAGTTCACCGAAGTGATAAAGGTGGGAGCCGTGGCATCCACTTGATAACGCAAGTCTATCGGGGCAATCGCAATTGTTGAAATTACGCGGGAATTGCTCCTATTTTCACTATTTTCACTCCTTTAACTTTTTCCACTTCTTCAACGAGCATTCGGCAAACAACTGAATTAGGCTTTCGCAATGGCAAAAAGATTCAAGAAAAGTGTAGCGCAAAACAAAAGTGACTTGAATTCTAAAAATTCAATTACTTCTATAACTTCTGCCCAGCCTTCTCTTAGCCAAGATCAAACTTCAAGGCAGCGGAAATATTTTTGGTCGATGATGATTAGAACTTTTTGCTTTATTCTGACTGTGGTTTTGCCATCTCCCTATAGGTGGATTGCATTAATTGGCGCTTTAACGCTTCCTTATATTGCAGTTATCGTGGCAAATGCCGGACGAGAAACGATTCGCGATTCAGTTCTATTTAAACCAAAACGACAGGAACTAAATTAGTTCTTTTAATTAGAACCGATTGATTGCCGTTCATAAAGTTCAGAATAAAATCCCTGTTGTTTAATTAACTCTGAATGTGTACCGCGTTCTACGACTTCTCCATTTTGTAGCACCAAAATTTGGTTGGCATTAACAATTGTCGCTAGTCGATGAGCAATAACAATACTTGTGCGGCCAACCAACGCAGTAGCCAATGCTGCTTGCACCAAAGCCTCATTTTCAGAATCTAAATGCGCAGTTGCTTCATCCAGCACCACAATCGCCGGTTGCTTGATAAGCAATCTGGCAATTGCCAGTCGCTGTTTTTCTCCGCCAGAAAGCCTATGACCGCGCTCTCCCACTATTGTTTCTAAACCATTTGGCAAACTTTCAATAAATTCCCAAATTTGCGCCGATTTACAGGCTGACTTAATTTCTTCATCACTTACATTTGCTCTGGCATATTTCAAATTATTCTTAATTGAATCGTGAAACATATGAGCATCTTGGGTTACGACTCCAATATGACTTCTTAATTGTGCAAGTGAAAAATCTCGAATATCAGTATTGTTAAAAAGAATTTGCCCGCTGGTAACGTCGTATAACCGAGCCAGCAATGCACTTATTGTGCTTTTGCCAGCGCCACTTGATCCAACTATTGCCGTTACCGAATTAGGTTTGGCGCTAAAAGAAATTGACTTCAAAATTTCCCCGGTATCGGCAACTTCTGGTTTAGCTACCGATTCCAAGGAAGCTAGTGAGATTTGCTCAGCGGTTGGATATGAAAATCCAACATCCTTAAATTCAACGTTAATTTCTTTAGCTGAAATTTCTTTAGGATTAATCGGATCTTTCACCATTGGTTCTAAATCCAATACTTCAAAAACACGTTCAAATGAAACCAGAGCATTCATTACATCAACGCGAACATTTGATAGCGCGGTGAGTGGACCATAAAGTCTGGCTAGCAGCGCAGTAACTGCGAGCAAAGTTCCAATTGTGATTTCTTTATTTATTGATAGATGACCGCCGACGCCATAAGTAATCGCTGTAGCAACGCTTGCGATTGAAGTCAGGGCAATAAAAAATATTCGATTTAGCAGCGCAATGTTTATGCCAATATCTGCAACTTTTCGGGCTTTGGTAGCAAATTGATTTACCTCAAATTCAGTATCGCCGTAAAGTTTTGCAAGCAAGGCTCCGGAAACATTAAATCTTTCAGTCATCACCGAAGACATTTCAGCATTTAATTGAAAACTCTCACGGGTAAATCTTTGAAGTTTTCTACCCACCCACTTGGTTGGAAATAAAAATAGTGGCAATAACACCAACGCTAGAACTGTGATTTTCCAAGAGAGGATCAACATCGTAGTAATCACGATGAAGAGAGATAGAACATTGCTGATAACACCGGAAAGAGTTGCGGTGAAAGCCGACTGCGCACCGATTACATCGGAGTTCAACCTAGAAATTAAGGCACCGGTTTGAGTTCTAGTGAAAAATGCGATTGATTGCCGTTGCACATGATCAAAAATCAACCGGCGTAAGTCGAAAATCAAACCTTCCCCAATTTTTGATGAGTACCAACGGCCAACCAAATTAAATGCCGCATCAGCAATAGCAAGTACTGCAACTAATAAAGCTAACTCGGTAACTAACGCGCCATTGTTTTTAAGTACGCCTTCATCTATTAATCTTTTTAAAAGTAGTGGTGGCGCAACAGCCAACAGCGCATCAATTACTACTGTGAATAAAAATATCGCTAACTCTTTTTTGTAAGGAATGGCAAACGCGATTATTCGTTTTACAGTTCCAGGTTTAAGTTTTTGATTTTTAACAGATTGATCTTGAGTTAATGCCCGAAACATCATCCACTGCGAATGCATCGACATAGTTACTCCAGAAAGTTGTACTAATTAAAAAATGAAAATTAAACAGTAAAACCGATAGCCCGCAATTGCTCGCGACCATCGTCAG
>CAXBQO010000052.1:0-7558 GCA_963977945.1 uncultured bacterium | reverse complement strand
GCCAGCGGCAAAATCCCATTCTTTTAATGTTGCTTCAAAATAGGCATCGACCGCACCCATTGCCACATAACAAAGATCTACAGCGGCAGCGCCAGTTCTACGAACATCTCTAATTTTTGAAATTAATTTGCTCATCAAGTCACCTTGCGATTGGCGCAATTGCAAATCATAAGTAAATCCAGTTGCGATCAAAGCTTTTTCTAATTTAACGGGTTCATTACATTTTATTTTTTTACCGTTAAAAGTTGCGCCTTTACCCCGTTCGGCAGACCAAAAGGAATTAATGCTAGGTGCGCAAACTGCACCAACTAGATAGCCATTTTCATCTTTGGCCGCGATAGAAGTATTCCAACCTGGCAATCCGTAAAAATAATTAGTGGTGCCATCTAGTGGATCTATCACCCAAGTGATTCCTGATTTTGAAACTCTACTTGAACCCTCTTCGGCAATGATTCCATCATCCGGGCGGACCTTAAGGATCTCTTCAACTATAAGTTTTTCTGCACCTTGGTCCATTTGCGTTGCAAAATCAACCGCTGAACTTTTTTCTGTTAATTCAAAACTCTCAGGTCGTTGCTCTAGAAAAATACCGGCTTTTTTCGCAACTGATTCAGCTAAAGCCAAAATTTCTGATGAACTCACTTAAATATTCTAGTTTGAGCGTGATTTTCTGAGTGCCATACCGAGTCAATACTGATGCCGGAAATAGCGTATGTGGCAATCTACTCCCATGAACTTCGAAAGCGATGATCAATCTGATAATCACATCGATTTGCGGGCAACTGGTCGCACTCAAGATGGCTCGGCTCTCGAACTAACCGATCAAAACAATTCCAAGTATCGCCTTCGAATTAGTGATCACCTTCGTTCATTGGTTAATCAACCACGACTAGCTGCGGTAGATGATTATCAAGAAAATAATTCGGTTTCATTAAAAGAGGTTCAAGCCAGATTACGTGGTGGCGAAAGTATTGATTCGATTTCTAGAACTACCGATTGGGATAAAGATAAAATTGAAAGATTTATCGGTCCAATTTTGCAAGAGCGTGCGTATGTAATTGCTCAAGCAAAAGAAACAAATATTAAAAAAGATAAACACTCACCCACTTTGATTCAAGCAGCTAGTGCGCAACTTGCTCCGCGCGGAGTAGATATGAATCAGGTGGAATGGAATACCTACCGCCAACCAGATGGACTTTGGTATTTAACTTTGATGTATCCACTACGACCTGGTGAAGATGTGAAAGGTGAAGCGGTTTGGATTTTTGATTCTGGTAAACGCTCTTTAACAGCACACGATGATGGTGCGCGTTGGATTAATGGTGAGGAGCGGGCGCCAAGAACAGCACAACCAACTCATGGAATTGTTTATCAAAGCGAACCACCAAGATTAGTTGCGGTAAAAGAAGAGACCACTCAAATTACTGTTGAAAAAATTGAAGAAGTGTTAGATGAATCTGCCGCATCAGATGGTGTGACTAAGCGAATCAAATTGCCATCATGGGATGACATTATGTTTGGAAAAAAGAGCGAATAATTAATTAATTTGCACTTGCAAAAGTGGAATAGCAGTTTCTAATTCCGTTATACCGCCGTGGTGACCCACCATTGCAGACTCCTCTTTCACTTTTGCCGGATCTACCAAAATAAAATTGTCGTGAGAAATAACTATCAGGTCCCCTAATCTTTCATAACTATCTGTAGATACGCTCGCACCAAAATAGCCGGCTGTAATGGCCGATTCTTTTGAAAGCACGCTGACCTTTGAACCTAGGGTTTGTTCCCATCTTGATTTCACGTCATTTAATGCGCCCGCTTTCACATAAATGTGGCGCGCACGTGGTTCGCCAGCGATAAGTTCTACATCAGTGAGCAGATCATTGTCTTGGCCTAAAATAATTTGTTCAGATTTATTCACCATTCCGTGATCTGACGTAATCCAGATTCGAGTATTTTTCGGCACACTATCTGCCAAAATTTTTACATAACTTAATGCTTGCCCAAGAGCAATTAACCACTTCTCTGAACCAACTCCGTCATTATGCCCCGCGCTATCGACAATATTTAAATAGGTATAGACAAATGCTGAATCTGAGATTTGAGAATTTAGAGAATCTTTAACTGCATTTGCCATATCTGAAAGTTGGTTTGCACCTATGTAGGTCGCACCACGTAACGCTGCTTGCGTAAAACCAGTTTGTTCATATCGTTTTGCTGCTACATGAAATGTTTTAATTCCAGCTTGATTTGCTCGCTCAAATAAAGTTGGCGTTTTTTGCCAATGTAATGGATCAACACGATCATCCCATTTGAGTGCGTTAAGAATTCGATTATCACTTCGTGGAATACGAACTGTGTAACCCAGCATTCCATGTACGCCAGGAAGCACACCGGTTCCAATTGTGGTCAGTGATGTTGCTGTTGTAGAAGGAAAATTTGCTGATAACTTGGCAAATTGTTTTACTAAATTTGCCTCATCAAATTGCTTTGCATACTGATCAAATGCAAGCTGTCCTAGTCCATCAATTAGTAAAAGAACTTCTCGCCCGTTTGATTCTCCAATCGAGAGAGAATCTTTAATTCCTGGCACTTTTAGGGAAGCAAAAATTGAGTTAGAAACATCTGCTAAACCAAAAATAATTGCCTCCAACTGCCGGAAGAAAAAGAATACTTCAGTTTGCTAACCTGCGGGCATGCTGGCAATTTCCAAAGAAGTTCAAAGCGCAATAAATCAAAATCAACCAATAGTTGCTCTTGAATCTACGATTATTAGCCACGGTTTACCAAGGCCAACAAATTTGCAGGTAGCGCAAGAAGTAGAAGAAATAGTCAGACAAAATGGTGCGGCTGCGGCAACAATCGCCGTGATTGCCGGCAAAGTCCATGTTGGATTAGAGCCAGATCAATTAGAACTAATTGCAAACGCTAACGATGTAGTTAAAGCATCTGTACGCGACTTAGCAATTGTGCAAACTCTAAAACAAAGTGCGGCTACAACTGTTTCGGCTACCGCACATATTGCACATTTGGCTGGCATTAAAGTTTTTGCAACCGGTGGATTGGGCGGAGTACATCGCGGCCAAAATTACGATGAATCTGCCGATTTAATCGCGCTATCTAATACTCCGATAGTTGTAATCAGTGCTGGCGTTAAATCAATACTTGATGTTGGAGCAACTTTGGAAAGATTAGAAACTTTTGCTGTTCCGGTTTTGGGTTTTAAAACAAATATTTTCCCCGGTTTCTATTTGAAAGATTCCGGATTTACTTTAGATACTCAAGTTGATTCGGTTGATCAAATTGCGGAAATTTTTAAAGCTCGGCAAGAATTGCAAACAAACAAAACTGCAATGGTGGTAGCTAACCCTGCGCCAAATCAAATGAATCCAGAGTTGCACGATAAATTATTAACTCAAGGATTATCTGAATGTAAGAAGCAAAATGTGACTGGTAAAGCTGTCACTCCATTCTTGCTCGAATATTTCCACAGCAATAGCAACGGCGAATCGCTCAGAATTAACATTGAAATTATTAAGTCAAACGCAAAATTGGCTGCTCAGATTTCTCAAGCAATTTCAAAGAAATAAGGCCCGGTTTTAATGAATCAAATTCTCTGCATTGGTGACATCATGGTTGACGTTGTTGTACATGCAGATCAACTTTCAAAGAATTTTAAATTTGGCAGTGATACAAAAAGTGAAATTTCGATGCGTGGTGGTGGCCAAGCTGCAAATGTGGCGAGTTGGCTAACTCAAGTTTTCGTAAAACCCTTCATGGTGGCACGAGTTGGTAATGATGCAATGGGTGATTTTCTAATTAATGATTTAGACCAATTTGGAATTTCCCATACCGCTAAAAGAATTACTAATGCTAAAACCGGCATGGTGGTAGTGCTGGTTGATAAATCGGGCGAGCGAACAATGTTTCCCGACTCTGGCGCTAATTCAGGACTTGGCGTTTCAGATTTACCAGAACTTACCGGGTTTAAATTGGCTTTTATATCTGCTTATGCCTTGATTAACCCAGCATCGCGGAATGGGGTCTTAGAAATAATTAAAGTTTTACGTTCTAAAAATATAAAAGTTTTTATAGATCCAGCATCAGTTGGTGCTCTGCAATCTATTGCGAAACCTGAGATAAATGCGTGGCTAGCGCAAGCAAATTTTCTAATTATGAATTTTGATGAAGCAAAATTTTTAACTGATAAAAATGAAATCGAGCCAGCAATAGAGGCTTTGCTGAAACAATACAAAGAGATTGAGTTTGTGGTAATAAAAGTTGGCGCGGACGGTGCTTATGCGAAACGGCGCGGAGAAAATTTAATTTTTGAAAAATCTATCAAGCAAAATGCGGTGGATACCACCGGCGCCGGAGATAGTTTTACCGCTGGCTTTATGGCGCAATACTTAGATCAATTAGATTCACAAGATAAACCTGATATTTCCGCGGCAGTGCGTGCTGGAAATGAATTGGCTGGTAAATGTGTGGCACAAATCGGTGCCAGACCGCTTGTCGCTAACCAATAGTTTCAACTTTTGTTGGCAAGATAACCGCTGTGGCTAAATCAGATAAGTCAGGTAAAACCGCAGTTTTAAAACCAGGTGAGAATCCTGGAAAGATTGTTGACATTGATGTTTCAAATGAAATGTCAGATTCTTTTTTGGAGTACGCATATTCAGTTATTTACTCCCGCGCTTTGCCAGATGCCCGTGATGGTTTAAAACCTGTTCAACGGCGAATCCTTCATCAAATGAATGAAATGGGATTACGTCCAGACAAAGGTCATGTGAAATGCGCTCGAGTTGTTGGTGATGTAATGGGAAAACTTCACCCACACGGTGATGGCGCTATTTATGACGCTCTTGTTCGATTAGCCCAAAGTTTTTCAATGCGATTGCCGATGATTGATGGCCACGGAAATTTTGGTTCATTAGATGCTGGCCCGGCAGCGATGCGATACACCGAATCAAGACTTGCGCCAGCTGCATTACTTATGGTGGATGAATCTGAAGAAGACACCGTTGATTTTGGGCCAAACTACGACGGACAACTTGTTGAACCACAAGTTCTACCGGCGGCGATTCCCAATCTTTTAGTAAATGGAACAACTGGAATTGCAGTTGGTATGGCTACAAATATGGCGCCACATAATTTAGATGAAGTAATTTCGGCGACCACGGCATTAATTGAAAATCCAAAAATAACACTAAAAGGACTTATGAAATTTGTGCCGGCGCCAGACTTTCCAACAGGTGGATTCATTTTCGATCCACAAGGAATTGAAGAGGCTTATAAAACCGGTCGAGGTAATTTCAAAGTTCGCGCAACAGTTGAGATTGAAAAAGTATCCTCACGAAAAATGGGATTAGTAATAACCGAATTGCCATTCAATATTGGGCCAGAAAAAATTGTTGAAAAAATTGCCGATTTAGTTAAGGGTAAAAAGATTCAAGGTATCTCAGATATCGTCGATTTATCAGATGGCCAAAATGGCACCAAAGTTGTAGTCGAGATTAAGAATGGTTATGAACCAGGTGAGGTGCTTGAAAATCTTTATCGACTAACTCCGATGGAGGATGCATTCTCAATAAACGCCGTTGCACTCGTCGCCGGTAAACCCCAAACCCTTGGTTTGAAAGAGCTTCTTCAAGTATTTATCGATCACCGAATCGAAGTTGTGCGCCGTCGCTCTGAATTTCGTAAAGCTAAAGCGCAAAATCGCTTAAATCTTGTAGATGGTTTGTTAAAAGCGATTATTGATATCGACAAAGTAATCAAATTAATTCGTGGCAGTGATGATGCTCAAATTGCTAAAACTGGATTGATGAAAAGCTTCAAACTGTCCGATGAGCAGGCAACTTATATTCTTGACATGCCCCTTCGTCGCTTAACAAAGATGAGCAAAATTGAACTTGAAGTTGAACAAGCGGCATTAAAAAAGAGTATTTCGGAGTTAAACACTCTGCTTAAAAGTGAGGAGAACATTAAAGCGAAAGTGGCCGCAGAGTTAGCGGAAATTCGTAAGAACTTCGCTACCCCGCGGCGCACCAAAATCGCTAGCTAAATTACTTAACCGCCGGAATCTTTGCGATTGAATCGGCAAATCTTTGTGGTGTGATGGTTTCATCCACCATCTTTCCAGACAGATAAGCATCGTAAGCGGCAAGATCAAAGTGACCATGTCCGCAAAGTGCGGTCAAAATAACTTTCTCTTCACCACTTTCTTTGCACTTTAACGCTTCTTGAATTGCAACTGCGATTGCGTGAGTTGGCTCTGGCGCCGGAACAATTCCTTCAGTTCTAGCAAATTGCACCGCAGCTTCAAAACATTCAGTTTGTGGAACAGCTTGTGCAGTTAGTAGTCCCAATTCATAAACGTGAGAAATTAATGGCGCCATTCCGTGATAACGCAAACCACCAGCATGAATTGGATCTGGAATAAAGTCATGTCCGAGTGTGTGCATCTTCATCAGTGGTGTCATTCCAGCAGTGTCACCGAAATCGTATGCGTAGACACCTTGCGTAAGTGATGGACAAGATGCAGGTTCTACTGCGCGAATTTCAGGATTCATTTTTCCGGCAATTTTTTCGCGCATAAATGGGAAGGAAAGACCGGCAAAGTTTGAACCGCCACCAGTGCAACCAACAATTAAATCTGGCTTTTCATTAACTTTTGCTAACTGCTTTAAGGCTTCTTCGCCAATAATTGTTTGATGCATTAGAACATGGTTTAACACGCTGCCTAATGCATATGCAGTAGATGGATCTTTTGCCGCCATTTCTACCGCTTCGCTAATTGCAATTCCGAGTGAACCAGATTGATTTTTTGGATCGGCACCAAGTTTTCGGCCGGCTTCAGTTAAGTTTGAAGGAGAGCGATGAACTTTTGCACCAAAGACTTCCATCATCAATCTGCGATATGGCTTGGCATCGTATGAAGCACCAACTTGCCAAACTTCACACTCAATTCCAAATAGTGCGCAGGCATAGGAAAGCGCAGTTCCCCACTGTCCAGCACCTGTTTCTGTTGTTATTTTCTTGATGCCAGCTTTCTTGTTGTAAAAAGCCTGTGGCACAGCGGTGTTTGGTTTGTGCGAACCAGCAGGTGAAACTCCTTCGTACTTGTAGTAAATACGGGCTGGAGTGTTTAATGCTTTTTCTAATCTACGTGCGCGATAAAGCGGAGATGGGCGCCAACTTTTATAAACATCTAATACTTCACCTGGAATATCTACGTAACGTTCAGTTGTAACTTCTTGCATAATTAAATCCATTGGGAACAATGGCGCTAAATCTTGTGGACCAACTGGTTGCAAAGTTCCAGGATGTAATGGTGGTGGCGGTGGTGTTGGCAAATCTGCAATTAAGTTGTACCACTGCGTTGGCATTTCACTTTCATCTAACAAAATCTTGGTGAAATCTTTTGCGTTAGCCATTTGCTCTCCTGTACTAATAAGTCAGGCTGGCAGGTTACTCAATCGGCTTTGAGCCGGCAATAGATTTTTAAAGATTAATCGTTATCAGAAAGTTATTAAGCGTCGATTCGCTCACGCGCGAT
>CAXBQO010000051.1:0-7624 GCA_963977945.1 uncultured bacterium | reverse complement strand
AACAGTGAAACCGATAGCACGCAATTGTTCGCGACCATCGTCAGAAATGCGATTTGGACCCCATGGTGGCAGCCAAACCCAATTAATTTTTACCTCTTTCACCAAATCTTTTAACACTGAGCGAGTTTGATCTTCGATTACATCCTGCAGTGGACAAGCTGCAGAGGTAAGTGTCATATCTAAAGTTGCTATTTCATTATCATCAACACGCATGTCATAAATTAAACCTAAATCAACTACATTGATTCCAAGTTCAGGATCAATAACATCTTTCATCGCCTCGGTGACGTCATCTAATTTGGTACTCATAAGTGAGAGTTTACTTTACCTAGTCCTTAGCAGCTTTGATTCGAAGCAGTGCATCTTTGAAAGCCATCCAACCCAATAAAGCACACTTAATTCGAGCTGGAAATTTTGATACACCTACAAATGCAGCAGCATCCTGTAACAAATCATCATTACTAGCGTTTGTATCAATCGAATTATTTGTATTGCCTGAATTAATGGATTGTGATGAATTTGTGCTGGATGCAGTCCCTTTGCCTTTGCTCTGCATTAAATCGGAGAATTTATCTAACAACTGTAGAGCTTGCGCACTTGTTTTTCCCATAACTAACTCACTCATCATGGATGCGCTGGCCATCGAAATAGAACATCCGACTCCATCCCATTTGATGTCGGAAACTTTGTCATCTGAAAGATTAAGTGTCAGTGTTACCTCATCGCCGCAACTTGGGTTGTTGTGATGCACTTGCATCTGTGCATTTGATATTCGGCCACGATTTTTTGGATTGCGATAAGCATCGAGAATAACCTCTTGATAAAGTGAATCTAGTTCCATTTTTTACTTCTACTTAATTCGCTCGAAAATAATCTTGGGTTGCCGAGATTGCCTTAATCAAATCATCTACATCTTCGTTGGTGTTATAAGCCGCAAAAGATGCGCGAATCGTGCCGACTAAATTCATTTTGCGCATCAGCGGCCAAGCACAATGATGGCCAGTTCTAACAGCGATTCCGTGTTGATCTAAAACTTGACCAGCATCATGCGGATGAATACCGGCGATGGTGAAAGAGACGACACTTCCACGTGAATCCATATTTGTTGGACCAACTACATCTACTGCATTTAAGTGGGAAACCTCAGCTAAAAATCTTTCAGTTAGCGCCAATTCATGAGCTTCAATGTTGTTTAAGCCAATTGCATCGATGTAATCAATCGCTGCCGCTAATCCCACTGCTTGTGCCATATTGGGAACTCCGGCTTCAAATTTTCGCGGAAGTTCTGCCCACGTCGCGTTCGACATTGAGACATCATCAATCATTGATCCACCAAAAATAAATGGCTCAATTTTTTCTAGTAACTCTCGTTTTGCCCAAAGGACACCAATGCCGGTTGGTCCAAACATTTTGTGTCCAGAAAAAGCTATTGCATCTACATCTAACTCCTGAACATCTATTGAAAAATGAGGTGCTGATTGGCAGGCATCAAGTATGAAAAGTGCGCCATTGCTTTTTGCGAGTTGATTAATTTTCGAAATCGGCGGAATCGTGCCTAAAACATTGGATTGATGAGTTAATGCCACTACTTTGGTTTTTGAATTTATTAACTGTTCAATGTTTTCTAGTTGTAAATTCCCTTTTTCATCCACCTCTATCCAGCGCAATTTAGCGCCGGTTCGTTTAGCAAGTTGTTGCCACGGAATTAAATTTGCATGATGCTCTAGTTCGGAAACCAAAATCTCATCGCCATTCTTTACATTAATTTTGGAATCAGGATTACCAAGTGAATATGCCAAACCGTTAAGACTTTCGGTTGCACTTTTAGTAAAAATTACCTCTTCACTCTGGGCATTAATAAATTTGGCAACACGTTTTCTTGCCTCTTCGTAGGCCAAACTCGCCTCTTCTGCTAATAAGTGAGCGCCCCGGTTTGCTGCGCCATTAATTAATTCGTAAAACTTAGATTCAGCTGCAATTACGGATTTAGGTTTTTGACTCGTCGCGGCAGAATCTAAATAAATTAATCGATTATTTCCGCGAACTTTTCTATCAAAGATCGGAAAATCACTCTTTAGTTTGTTTGCATCAAATGGGGATCGATTAAGCATTTATATAGTCGGCGTAACCCTTCTCTTCTAGCTTCTCAGCTAGTTCGGCGCCGCCTTCTTCTACAATTTTGCCAGCAGCAAAAACATGTACGAAATCTGGTTTTATATAACGCAGAATTCTGGTGTAGTGCGTAATCAGCATTACGCCCATATTTGAATTTTGTTTAACTCGATTTACACCTTCAGAAACAATTCGCAATGCATCGATATCTAAACCAGAATCGGTTTCATCCAAAATTGCAATTTTTGGTTTTAGCAATTCAAGTTGCAAGATTTCATGACGCTTTTTCTCGCCACCAGAAAAGCCTTCGTTCAAGTTTCGCTCTGAAAATGCGGTATCCATATTTAGAGATCCCATTGCCGACTTAACTTCAGAGATCCATTCTCTAATTTTCGGAGCTTCTCCTCTGACCGCAGTTACGGCAGTTCGCAAAAAGTTTGAGACCGATACTCCAGGCACTTCAACTGGATATTGCATCGCCAAAAATAAACCAGCTTTTGCTCGTTCATCAACGCTCATCTCTAAAACATCTTTGCCATCTAGAGTTACGGTTCCGCCGGTGATGGTGTACTTAGGATGACCGGCAATTGAATAAGCAAGAGTTGATTTACCGGAACCGTTTGGTCCCATGATTGCATGTGTTTGACCGGATTTAATTGTTAAATCAACGCCACGCAAAATTTCACGTTCGCCACCTTCAGCTTCGACTGAAACCTGCAAACCTTTAATTACTAACTCGCTCATCATTGCCTCTCTTGTTTATCTTTTTGAATTAACCAATTTTTACAGAATCGCCATTTTTAGTGACTTTAAATGTTTTTAAACTTTCAGTGGCAGGTGGAGTTAATGCTTCACCAGTTCGCAAATCAAACTCAGCTCCGTGCAGCCAACATTCAATCTTGAAGTTTGAAACTTCACCTTCTGAAAGTGATGCCTCAGAGTGGGTGCAGGTATCTGCAATTGCGAAAACTTCATCGCCAACACGCGTAACACAAACTTTTTCACCGTCAACTTCGACAGTCACTGGTTTGCCTTCAGCTAGAGAAGAAAATTTTAATTCGGCCATTTAATTACCGACCAAACTTAACTCTGAATCAATTCGATTCATTAATCTCTCTTCAATAGTTTCATTTGCTAACTTGCTTACAATCTCATTAAAGAAACCACGAATCACTAATCGACGAGCAACTTCAGGTGAAATTCCACGCGAGCAAAGATAAAAAAGTTGTTCATCATCAAATCTGCCGGTGGTACTAGCGTGACCGGCACCAACAATTTGGCCAGTTTCAATCTCTAGATTTGGAACCGAGTCAGCTCTGGCACCATCGGTTAACAATAAATTTCGATTCAACTCGTATGTATCGGTGCCTTCGGCAATTTTTCGAATGAACACATCGCCAAACCAAACCGTACGCGCTTTTTCACCAGCCAATGCACCTTTGTAATTGACTCGAGATTTGGCATTACCAACATTGTGATCGACATGAATTCGATGCTCTAAATGTTGGCCATTTGTTGCAAAATAAAGTCCGAACAATTCCGCACTCGCACCAGGGCCAGAATATTCAACAGTTGGTAACAATCTAACCAATGATCCCCCGACCGAAATGGTGTAGGAATTAAATTGAGAATCTCGTGCGAGGACAGCGTGATGCTGACCTAAATGCACTGAATCATTTTTCCATTCTTGTAACGTTACAAAATTGAGGGCTGCGCCTGGCTCTAAATTGATCTCAATCTCTTCACCCAAAATTGCTGATCCAGAGTTTTCAATTATTACGGTGGCTCTCGCATTTTGTCCGATTTGAATGACAGTTCTTGATAATTCGGGTTTACCAGATGTTTTACGTTTCAGAATTAAGCTTTCAGTTAACTCGGTATCTTTTTCAACTTTTAATAGCGCAATTTCCGAAACAGTTTTGCGAACTCTTTGAGTAATCTCATCGTTACTTGAGTAACCAGCTGGTAATTCCGTTGCTGCTATTTTTTTAAAACTAACTCCCGGCAGACTTTTAACTAATTCAAGTGACACTGAATCAGCAACATTAACCGCATCGTCGTGAAGGCCACCCAAACGATTCATTGGGGTAAATCGCCACGGCTCTTCTTTGCCGGTTGGAGTTAAATAATTTGTATTTAGAGCAAGGCTCATTAGCCAACTGCCCCTTCCATCTGAAGTTCGATTAGACGATTTAATTCCAATGCGTACTCCATTGGCAGTTCTTTTGCTATTGGTTCGATAAAGCCACGAACAATCATTGCCATTGCTTCATCCTCTGATAATCCACGAGACATTAAATAAAACAATTGATCATCACTTACTTTTGAAACAGTCGCTTCATGTCCCATAGCGACATCATCTTCGCGAACATCTACATATGGATAAGTATCGGAACGAGAAATTGTGTCTACTAGAAGTGCATCGCACTTAACTGTGCTCTTTGAATGATGTGCGCCTTCTTGCACCTGAACCAAACCGCGGTAAGAAGTTCGGCCGCCACCACGTGCTACCGATTTAGAAATGATTGTGGAAGAGGTGTGCGGTGCTGCATGCACCATTTTTGCGCCTGCATCTTGATGTTGTCCTTCGCCGGCGAATGCAATTGAAAGTGTTTCACCCTTTGAGTGTGGACCCATCAAAAATACCGCTGGATATTTCATGGTTACTTTTGATCCGATGTTTCCGTCAATCCATTCCATCGTGGCGCCTTCAGCACAGGTTGCTCTCTTAGTCACCAAGTTGTAAACGTTGTTAGACCAATTTTGAATCGTTGTGTAACGAACTCGAGCATTTTTCTTTACGATAATTTCTACTACCGCAGAGTGCAACGAATCTGATGAATAAATTGGCGCGGTGCATCCTTCAACGTAATGCACATAAGAATCTTCATCAGCAATAATTAATGTTCTTTCAAATTGACCCATGTTTTCCGTGTTGATTCGGAAATACGCCTGCAGTGGAATATCTACCTTCACGCCTTTTGGAACATAGATAAATGAACCACCAGACCAAACCGCGGTATTCAATGCCGCAAACTTGTTATCTCCTACCGGAATTACAGTTCCGAAATACTCTTTGAAAATATCCTCGTGTTGTTTTAAGCCAGTATCGGTATCTAAGAAAATAACTCCTTGTTTTTCTAAATCTTCCCGGATTGAGTGGTAAACGACTTCAGATTCATATTGCGCTGCTACGCCAGCAATTAAGCGCTTTTTCTCCGCTTCTGGAATACCGAGACGGTCATAAGTATTTTTAATATCGGCAGGTAAATCTTCCCAAGTCTGCGCCTGTTTCTCAGTGGAGCGAACGAAGTACTTGATGGTGTCAAAATAAATGCCAGATAAATCTGAACCCCAAGAAGGCATTGGTTTTTTATCAAAAAGTTTCAAACCTTTAAGACGCAGATCTAACATCCATTGTGGTTCACTTTTTTTCGCTGAGATATCCCGCACGACATCCTCATTCAAGCCACGTTTTGAATTAGCACCTTTGTCATCTTGATCAGCCCAGCCATATTGATATTTGCCAAGGCCATCTAGCTCTGGATGAGTTATGTTGCTCATTTGTGGTTCGCTCTTTTCGTTTTGGTTGCCGTTAGTGGTAGCCGTTAGTGGTTACGTTTAGTTTCTAGATCTAGCAAGTTCGGATGTTTTTGGAATAAAGGTGGTACAGACACCATCGCCTCTTGCAATGGTTGCCAATCTTTGTACATGTGTTCCAAGAATTTTGGAGAAGGCTTCAGTTTCGGAATCACATAGTTGCGGAAACTCAACCGCTACGTGCGCGATTGGGCAATGATGTTGACAAAGTTCTTCACCGTGAAGACGGCCAATTGATTTGGAATGAACTGTTGCAGCATAACCTTCTTTACTTAAAAACTTTGCCAAAGATTTTGTTTTATCTGAATTTGTTTTTAAATTCGTTAAAGTTTCATTTTGCCGGACAAACTCATTTGCTCGCAGTTTTGCAAATTCTAGAATCGATTCGCTACCAGATTTAGCAGATATAAACCTAAGCGCTGAAACCGCTAGATCATCATAAGAATGCTCAAATTTTTCACGACCAGAATCGGTCATCGCAAACACTTTTGAAGGTCGACCTCTTGAAACTTTGCTGAGATTGCTTTGATAAGGCTCGCGCGCCACCAAAATTCCATCTGCAATTAATGAATCTAAATGTCGACGGATTCCAGCTGGAGTTATTGATAACCGCTTAGCGAGTGACACCGCGGTCGCTGGCCCAGATTCCAAGATTGCACGGGCAACCAGGTCTCGGGTCTTGTCGAGATCGCCTTTGCGCAGCCGATTTTTAGCGGCATTTTTGGTCAGATTCCTAGCAGGGTTTTTCACAACATAATTGTTGCGTAATTCCCCTCGCTTTACCAACTCAAACGGGGCATCTAATTGTGAGTGATTTCCCACTACAAACTGACCTTCAAGGGGAAAACCAGCGTATTTCCTCCACGAATTTAAGAAGCAAATAAGTAGGCTTTCAGCATGTCAAATACTTTGCAAAATCAAGAGGCCCGCAAAGTAAAAAATTATGGTTTTGGCCGAATCTGGCCATTTACCCTGTTGTTGTTTGCTCAATGTGCCATCGTCATAACTGGCGGAGCAGTGCGTCTTACCGGATCAGGTTTGGGTTGCCCGACTTGGCCAGAATGCACTGTCGGTTCTTACATCCCGGTTCCCCATCAAGCTCAAGGCCAACTACATGCCTGGATTGAATTTGGAAATCGATTATTGACTTTTGTACTTTTTTTGGCGGCAGTAGTGTGCTTAGCGATAACTATTCGTCGGAAAATTAAGGGAATCTATTTAGATTCAGCCAAATCAAAAAAATCAATTGGTTTGGCTTTGGGACAGGTTCTGGGAATTTTTGGGCAGGCAATTCTGGGCGGTATCACTGTGTTAACAAATTTAAATCCGATTCCAGTTGCGGGACATTTCTTATTATCGGTAATTTTAATTTCCGGAGCGTATTCGCTACGCCAAACTCAAGCAGGAAGTTTTGATCTGCACCTTGAGGTTGATCAATTTTTTGCCCGACTGATTAAGACCATGTTGTTTCTCACTGCTTTAGTTTTGATCGTTGGAACAGTGGTAACCGGAAGCGGACCACATGCTGGTGATGAAAATGCTAAAAGATTTAATTTAGATGTGCGCACAATTTCCTGGATTCACGCTGATTTAGTCATCGCCTTAGTGGCTATCACTTTTGCCACTTGGGTTTTTGCTAAATACCAAAAAAAATCTTTGTTCAGCAAGAATCTATTACGCGTATTTGCTCTGCAACTTTCGCAAGGAGCAATTGGATATATTCAGTATTTCACCGGCGTACCTGAGTTATTAGTAGGTCTGCATATGCTTGGCGCGGTTTTGGTTTGGCTAAACACCTGGGCTATATTTCAAAGAAGCCAAATTAAGTTGCTTGCAGTATAAAAATATGACAAAAAATTGGGACCCATTAGATGAAAAGGCGGTAGATACCGCACGCGTTTTGGCGATGGAC
>CAXBQO010000050.1:0-7686 GCA_963977945.1 uncultured bacterium | reverse complement strand
TGCTGCGCTCAATGGCTCCTGATTCCTTTGAAGATATTTCGGCAGTAATTGCGCTTTATCGCCCAGGTCCGATGGGCGAGGATTCACACAATAAATATGCAGATTACAAAAACAAGCGCAAACAGCCGGTGCCAATTCACCCGCAATTAGAAAAACCTTTGAGTGAAATTTTAAATGACACTTACGGATTAATTGTTTACCAAGAACAGGTGCTAGCAATTGCTCGAAAGGTGGCAGGTTTTTCATTAGGCCGGGCTGACTTATTGCGTAAAGCCATGGGTAAAAAAGATAAAGAGATTCTTGATAAAGAGCAGGTGCATTTTGAAGCCGGAATGCGGGCAAATAATTTTTCCGAAGATGCGATAGATAAGTTGTGGCGCACACTTATTCCGTTTTCAGATTACGCATTCAATCGCGCGCACAGTGCCGGTTATGGTGTGCTTTCATTCTGGACCGCATATCTCAAAGCAAATTTTCCAACTGAATATATGGCAGCGCTATTAACCAGTGTGCGCGATGATAAAGATAAAAGCGCGTTGTATTTAGGCGAGTGCCGGCGAATGGGAATCAAAGTATTACCGCCAGATGTAAATGAATCTGCAGCTGACTACACCCCAATCGGAAATGACATCAGATTTGGTTTGGCTGCAATAAGAAATGTCGGCGAGAACGTAGTTGATTCAATTGTTAGAAATCGTGGCGAAAAGGGCAGATATGAATCCTTTGCCGATTTCTTAAGCAAAGTTGATTCAACGGTATGCAATAAAAAAACAATTGAGGCATTAATAAAAGCTGGCGCTTTTGATTCACTAAATCACTCTCGTAAAGGTTTAATGATGATTTATCTTGAAGCCCTCGATGAGGTCAGCGAATCTAAGCGAGCAGAAGCTATCGGTCAGTTTGATCTCTTTGATTTAGGAACAAGTTCGGCAAGTTTAGGTTCAGAGGCTGCAAAATCAATTGCCTTGGCAATTCCAGATGGTGAATGGGATAAACAACTTTTACTCTCCTACGAACGAGAATTTTTAGGTTTATATGTATCAGATCATCCATTGCTCGGAGTCGAACATGTTTTGCGCGCCGCAACTAGTTTCACAATTAATCAATTATCTGAAACGGTGCAAGATGAAATTGTGACTATTGCCGGACTTATTACACAAGTGCAGCGCAAAGTTTCAAAGCAGGGAATGCCTTGGGCGATTGTGACGGTTGAAGATCTTGGTGGTTCAGTTGATATTTTATTTTTCTCAAATACTTATTCAAATCATGGAATGAATTTGGTGGCAGACAGAGTTGTTCTAATACGCGGTCGGGTTGATCGGCGCGAAGAGTTACCGCGGGTAACTGCAATTGATTTAAGTTTGCCAGATCTCAAAGTTATGCCAACCGGTCCGTTAATAATTTCAATGGCAGCATCTGCTTGCACACCTCCAGTTATTGATCGGATGAAAGAAATTTTGCGCTCTCACCCCGGAAGTCGCGAAGTACATCTGAAACTATTAAATGGTGAGAAAAATACAATCTTAAAACTTGATGAAAAATTACGGGTCTCATCTTCGCCAGGTCTAAGCGCTGATTTAAAAACCGTGCTTGGTCCAGATTGCTTAGTAAGCTAACTAGAAAATTTTGAAGCAAACTCTGAAAATGTTATTTCTTCCTGCGGTAGATATTCGAAATGGCGTAAGCCTTAATCAAACCGACCCCAGCAATTTAATTTCTAAATACGTTAAGGCTGGAGCTAAATGGATTCACCTAGTTGACCTAGACCGGGCTTATAAAACTGGGAATAACGATGAAGTTATTAGTGAATTAATTGCAGAGCATCAAGTTAATTTTCAACTTTCTGGCGGTATTTACGATGAGAAATCATTAACTTCTGCAATATTTAAAACTCCATCCCGAATTAATTTAAGTGCCGATTCAATTGCCGATGTTAAATTTCTAGAAACTGCTTTCGCAAAATTCGGCGAGCGGTTAGCAATAAGTCTGGATGTAAAAGATGGCAACGTAGTTCCGCGGGGCAGTAATAATCAGTTAGGTGATTATTCAAAAGTTCTGTCACAGCTTCTTAAATTAGGCGCCACTCGATTTGTTATTACTGATGTTGATTCTGACAGCGCACTATCTGGACCAAATGTTCAGTTGTTACAAGATGTAGCAGAAAAATGTTTTGCTATTTCACCAAAAATTGAAATTATCGCAAGTGGCGGTGTCAGCAATTATCAAGATTTAACCACATTAAAAAATCTACAGCTTGCAGGTCTATCAATCCTCGCTGGCGTAATCGTTGGTCGGGCGTTATTAGATGGTCTCATTGATGTTGAAAAATCACTTCAACTACTGGCTTAACTCCTCAAAAAAAAATTTCAGGCAGAATTAGTCAGTGCTACCAATCTCCATTGAACAATTTCGAGAGTTTGCAAAAGAATTTAATGTAATTCCTGTTGCCAAAAAATTATTGGCAGACGCTGAAACTCCGTTATCCATTTATCGAAAGTTAGCTCAAAATAAGACCGGAACTTTTTTATTGGAATCAGCAGAACACGGAGGTCGGTGGGCTAGATATTCATTTATTGGAGTTTCAAGTTCTAGCATCTTGTCTGAAAAAAATGGTGCAGCTACTTGGATAGGAACAGCGCCAGCTGGTGCACCAAGTGGAATTGATCCACTTAAGGCTTTAGATATTTCCGCTACGCATCTTCGTTCTCCTAAATTACCGGGTTTACCTCCGCTTACCGGTGGACTTGTTGGTTTTTTAAGTTACGAAATTGTTCGCCGATTAGAAAAATTACCAAATCAAAAACCTGATGATGTCGGAGTTCCAGAATTAGCTTTCATCCTTACCTCGGACTTAGCTGTCTATGATCATAAAGAGGCCAGCGTGACTTTAATTGCAAATGCAATTAATTGGGATGGCAGCTCTGAGCGAGTTGATTGGGCGTACGAAGATGCACTCAAACGACTTGCCAAAATGTCAGATGATTTAATGAAAAGTAGCCCGGCATCATCGGCAAATCTGCCAGAAAAAATCGCCCCAAAGTTTGAGCGAACAATTTCTGATGAACAGTTTGTCGAAAAAGTGAAACAAATTAAAAATGAAATTATCCGAGGCGAAGCGTTTCAAGTAGTTCTATCGCAAAGATTTTCGGCCAAATGTGAGGTAGATGCGCTCGATGTATACCGAACTTTGCGCGGGCAAAATCCAAGTCCATACATGTATTTGTTTAGATTTCATGATGATTTAAATATCGTAGGTTCTAGCCCTGAAGCACTTGTAAAAATAACTGATGATCAGGCATTGATTCATCCAATTGCTGGCACCAGACCAAGAAATGTTGATCCAAAAATTGATGAGCAAGTGGCAAAGGAATTATTGGCCGATCCAAAAGAGCGCGCCGAACATTTAATGCTCGTGGACTTAGGGCGAAATGATTTAGGTCGAGTATGCGTAGCGGGATCAGTTGAAGTTTCAGAATTTATGCAAATTGAAAAATACTCACATGTCATGCACATTGTTTCAACTGTTAATGGCACCATTGATCAAAAGAATTCTGTGCTTGATGTTATTTTGTCGGTATTTCCTGCCGGAACATTATCTGGTGCGCCAAAACCACGTGCGATGGAAATTATCGATGAGCATGAAGTGACTCGTCGTGGCATTTATGGTGGAGCAATTGGCTATATAGATTTCACTGGCAATGCCGATACCTGCATCGCTATTCGTACTGCGGTCATAAAAAATAAAGTTGCATATGTACAAGCTGGCGCGGGAATCGTGGCAGATTCTGATCCAACAATGGAAAATCAGGAATGTTTAAATAAGGCGGCCGCAGTATTAGGGGCAGTTGCTAGTGCTGTTGCTGGTGCAAACTCAAATGTTAACTAACTTGCTATTACTTCTCGTCGCGATTATTGCGATTATCTTTTTGCTTAAAAAAAGTGGCGGCAAATCCAAATCAAAATATCAATCAAAACCAAAAAGTACTTGGTCTGCTCTAAGTGCTGGGGTAGATCCAACTTCTAATGTTTTGATGCAGATTGTCGAAGGCGCTATTGCCGATGCCAAATCTCGAGAGCGTGAGATCAATAACTCAGAACTTTCAAAATCTCCAAAAACTCGTGATGTTATTTCAGCTCTTTCTAAATCTAAAAATCAAACCGCAATCAGAGATTCACGGGTGCGTTTGATCGCTGAAGTAAAGCGATCTTCCCCAAGCAAAGGTGATTTAGCAAAGATTTCTGATCCAGTGAAACTTGCAAAAACTTATGAGACAGCTGGTGCCAACTTAATTAGCGTTTTAACAGAGCAGCGTAGATTTAAAGGTGAAATTTCAGATTTGGTAGCGGTACGAGCCGCGGTAGAAATTCCCGTGTTGCGAAAAGATTTCATAGCAACTGAATTTCAAGTGAAAGAAACTAAATTGATTGGTGCCGATTTAATGTTGTTGATTGTTGCAGCATTGGAAGAGCAAAAATTAAGAAATCTATATTCATTGGCGAAAGAAATCGGTTTAGAAGTATTGGTTGAAGTTCATAATAATGCCGAATTAGAAACGGCTATGAAATTGAATCCAAAAATTATTGGAGTTAACGCTAGAAATTTAAAAACCTTAGAAGTCGATGAATCAAATTTTGCGGAACTACTACCAAGAATTCCAGACAACGTTATTAAAGTTGCTGAATCTGGAATATATTCTCGAGAACAGGTAAAACGACTAGAACAGCTTGGTACCGATGCAATATTGGTCGGTGAATCGTTAGTTAAAGCGGAGGATCCGGCTAAAAAGATATTTGAACTGCTTCAAGATTAATAAACCACTAAACTTCTTGTTATGACTTCGCAAAATTCCAAAGATACTTCAAAGTTGGTTGGCCACTTTGGCGATTTTGGTGGACGTTTTGTTCCAGAAGCGTTGGTGTCTGCCCTGGATGAATTAGCTACCGCTCATGAAAATGCAAAAGCTGATCCAGAATTTCAGAAAGAACTAGCGCAACTTCATAAGACCTATTCTGGTCGTCCCAGCATCATTACTGAAGCTAAAAGATTTGCTGCATACGCGGGCAATGTAAGAATATTTTTAAAGCGAGAAGATTTAAACCACACAGGTAGTCACAAAATTAATAATGTGCTTGGTCAAGCTTTACTCGCAAAACGAATGGGTAAGAAAAGGATAATTGCCGAAACTGGTGCCGGTCAGCATGGCGTTGCTTCGGCGACTGCAGCTGCATTACTTGGTTTGGAGTGTGTGGTTTACATGGGGGAAACCGACACCCAAAGACAAGAATTAAATGTTGCCCGCATGAAAATGTTAGGTGCAACAGTTGTGCCAGTTACTCAAGGTTCTAAAACTTTGAAAGATGCAATTAATGAAGCAATGCGCGACTGGGTGACTAATGTTCAAACCACACATTACTTATTAGGCACAGTTGCCGGGCCACATCCATTTCCAGAAATGGTGAGAGATTTTCAAAAAATAATTGGTGAAGAAGCAAAAATTCAAATTAAAGAGCTAACTGGTCGTTTACCAGATGCGGTCTTAGCTTGTGTTGGCGGCGGATCAAATGCAATTGGAATTTTCCATGCTTTTGTTGGCGACAAATCTGTTCGCTTAATTGGTTTAGAAGCTGGCGGAAAAGGAATCGAAACTGGCGAACACGCGGCAAGCATTTCAGGTGGCAGCAAAGGCGTACTGCATGGCGCTCGCACTTATGTATTACAAGACGCCGATGGACAAACTAAAGAATCACATTCAATTTCTGCCGGCTTAGATTATCCAGGCGTTGGTCCAGAGCATGCTTACTTAAAAGATATTGGCCGAGCTGAATATCTACCAATCAACGACGATCAAGCGATGTATGCATTTTCATTACTGTGCAAGACCGAAGGAATAATTCCAGCAATTGAAACCGCTCATGCGTTAGCAGGCGCTTTGCAAATTGGTAATGAATTAGCAAAGACAAAGGGAACTGATTCCATAATTTTGATAAACCTATCTGGCCGTGGCGATAAAGATGTAAATACCGCTGCTGAATATTTTGGGTTTTCTAAATCTGCGAATTGAATTGAACACAAAACTTTCCGAACTTTTCGCTAAAACTAAAGCGGAAAAACGTGCGGCTCTAATTGGATATTTGCCGGCAGGATTTCCTAGCAAACTCGAATCAATTGAATTTATCAAAGCCATGATTGATGGTGGCGTTGATGCTGTTGAAGTTGGTTTTCCTTACTCTGATCCGGTAATGGATGGCCCGATAATTCAACAGGCAAGTGAAATCTCATTACACAATAAAACTAAGGCAGAAGATGTGTTGTCTCTGCAGGCAGATGTAGCAAAACTTAATGTGCCAGCAGTTGTGATGAGTTACTGGAATCCAATTGAGCGATACGGATCAGATAAATTTTTAACAAAAATGAAGAGCATTAATGGCGCCGGAGTAATCACGCCCGATTTAACGATTGATGAATCAGGGGAGTGGATAACAAATTGCAGAAAAACTGAAATTGATTCAATTTTTGTGGTTGCGCCGAATACTTCAGATGAAAGATTGGCGCAGGTTACAAAACTTTGCACCGGATTCATTTATGCCGCCAGCATTATGGGAGTCACCGGAACTCGTACTGCAGTTTCAAGTCAAGCAAAAGATTTAGTCACCCGCATTAGAAAATTCAGCAATCTCCCAGTTGCGGTTGGTCTTGGAGTTTCAAATCGCGAACAAGCAAAAGAGGTGGCACAGTATGCCGACGGTGTAATTGTTGGTTCGGCATTTATCAAGTTGATTCTTGCAAATACTGATAAACAAAAAGCACTTGCCGATGTAAAACAATTGGCGCAGCAATTGTCAGAAGGGGTCAGAAGTGTTGGCTGATTCAAAGTTTAAATCCCAATTTTTAATTTGGCATGAAAAATTTCAACCTTGGATCACATTGTTAGTCCGAATTGGACTAGGTTCGGTTTTAATAATTGCTGGTGGATTAAAGGCGGTGAATCCGCAAAAATCTGCAATGGCGGTAAGAGCATATGAAGTTTTACCAATTCCAGTCGCAAATTTTTTTGGATTTGTTTTGCCTTGGTCAGAAATCGCAATTGGTTTGATATTAATGTTGGGCGCATTTGTTCGAGTAGCGGGTTTGTTGTCGGCTGCAGTTATGTTGCTTTTCATACTTGCAATATCTCAAGCAGGATTACGAGGCTTAAGTATTGATTGTGGTTGTTTTGGTGGTGGTGGCAAAGTTGCTCAAGGAGAAACCAAATATTTAGCTGAGATTTTTCGCGATATCGGATTTATGTTGATGGGACTTTATGCTTATCGTTTTCCGCGTGGCAAATTTGGAATAGATAAAATCTAAAATAGACTTAACCCATATTATGAGCAGAGAAGAATTCAAACCTAAAAAAGACACCGGCACTAGAAATCTAGTAGTTGGTATGTTGCTGTTAATCTTGTTGGTAGGTGCGGGTTTTTCATACTACTCAAATCAAAGCGCTAAAAATGTGCCACTACCTCCCACAGTTGCCGCCGATAAAGGTTATGGAATTGTTTTTAATCCAACCGCGACTCCAAAAGTTGATATCTATTTCGATTTTCAGTGTCCAATCTGCAAAGACTTTGAAATCATCAATGGCGGTTTCATCAGCGAAATAGCAGCCCAGAAAAAGGCACAAGTGGTGTTTCACCCGATGTCAT
>CAXBQO010000049.1:0-7772 GCA_963977945.1 uncultured bacterium | reverse complement strand
CCGAAGGGGTCAAATTGGTTGATGATCCAGAAAATTATGTATTTCCAACTCCTGCCGATGCTGTCAACACAGATCCAACATGGGTAGGGCGAGTTAGACAATCACTTGATGTGCCAAATGCCTTGGAATTGTTTGTTTGCGGGGATAATTTACGGAAAGGTGCGGCATTAAACACCGCTCAAATTGCAGAGTTAGTAGCTAAAGAATTTACAGGAGAATCAAAATAATGATTTTAGTTGCTGGTTCAACTGGTTTAGTCGGATCAGCTATCTTGAGAAAATGTGACTCGTTGGGATTACAAGCAATTGGAATTTCAACTAAACAAGTTGACTTATTAAATCGAGCCGAAACTTTCAAGGCTCTAAAGGAAATTAAACCGGAAATTGTTATTGATGCTGCGGCTCGTGCCGGTGGAATTGGAGCAAATAATAGTTTGCCAGTTCAATTTTTAACAGAAAATGTTCAAATTCAATCTAATCTGATGGATTCTGCTTATGAAGTGGGAGTAAAGAAATTTGTTTTTCTGGGATCAAGTTGTATTTATCCCAGAAATTGTGCACAGCCAATCAAAGAAGAATATTTGTTGACTGGCGAACTTGAAAAGACAAATTCTGCATATGCAGTTGCGAAAATTGCTGGAATTGAACTAATAAAATCATACCGCAAACAATATAAGCGATCGTGGATAAGTTTGATGCCGACAAATCTTTATGGACCTAAAGATAATTTTAATGTTGAAACTGGTCACGTAATCCCAGCCTTAATAAATAAATTTGAAAATGCAAGACGGAATAATTTAAAAAACGTCAAATTATGGGGAAACGGATCAGCACTTAGAGAATTTATGTACGTAGATGATTTAGCAGACGCAGTTATTTTTTGTCTTGATAATTACAACGAAGATTCGCACCTAAATGTTGGAACAGGTGAGGAAATTAGCATTAGAAATTTAGCCCAATTAGTGAGTGAATTAGTGGGGTTCACTGGCACGGTTGAATGGGACTCAAATCAACCAGATGGCACTCCAAGAAAAGTTTTAGATTCAACAAAACTGACACAAATTGGTTGGAAACCAAAGGTCACTTTAAGTGATGGCTTGACTAAAACAATAGGCTGGTATCTTTCAAACTATGAGTCGGCAAAACGATAGGTAGGCTGTTTTGAAGCGAGCATTTATTACCGGCATAACCGGGCAAGATGGTTCATATTTAACCGAACTTTTACTTGAAAAAGGTTATGAAGTTCACGGATTGATCAGACGTTCAAGTTCTTTCAACACCGGCCGTATCGATCACATCTATCAAGACCCACATTTACCGCAAACCAAACTTAAATTGCATTACGGGGATTTATCTGACGGAGTTAATTTAACAAATTTAATTAGAGAAATTGAACCAACTGAAGTTTATAACCTTGGCGCCCAGTCACATGTGCAAGTTTCTTTTTCAATACCTCAATACACCGCTCAAGTTGATGCGGTTGGAACGGTGGCTTTACTAGAAGCTATTCGTTCAAGCGGAATAAAAACTAAATTTTATCAAGCAAGTACCTCAGAACTTTATGGTTCAACTCCACCCCCACAAAATGAAGAAAGTCCGTTTAGACCAAGAAGTCCATATGCTGCTGCAAAACTTATGGCTTACTGGTGTGTAGTCAATTACCGTGATGGTTATGGTCTACACGCCACAAATGGAATTTTATTTAATCACGAGTCACCGCGCAGAGGTGAAACTTTCGTAACGCGAAAAATTACGCGGGCGGTTGCAAGAATTGCGAGCGGCAGTAAAGAAAAACTTTATTTGGGAAATTTAGATGCGGTTCGTGATTGGGGCTTTGCGAAAGAGTATGTGGAATCAATGTGGCTCATGATGCAACAAGATAAATCTTCAGATTATGTGATTGCAACAGGGCAAGGTGCAACGGTTAAAGAGTTTGCTGAGGCTGCTTTTGCTCACGCGGGGCTTTCTTGGAAAGATCATGTTGAATTAGATAAGCGTTATTTGCGTCCAACAGAGGTCAATGCATTAATTGGCGATGCGTCGAAAGCTGAAAAACAATTGGGTTGGAAGGCTAAAACCAATTGGAAAGAATTAGCAAAAATAATGGTCGATGCTGATATTCAAAAATTAAAAGAAAAACATTAATTATTTAGTATTTTCAGCGATATGAATGACTGCCACTGAAATTTCGGCAATTAATCGAAGAGTAACTAACAGAATAAATCCAACCGCAACTCCGACTAACAATGCAATAGGAAAAATAATTATTTGGCCATTCATTCCATAATCTGTAGTTGACCAGATAGGAACCGCGATTGCAAGCACACCAACGATTACAACAAAGTAAAGTGTGTAAAGGTATCCGGCAACTTTTCGCGTTAGATATTCATTTAATTTGAAATCTCGAATGTGCGACAAAATTGTTTTGATGTCCTCTTGCCAGGAAACCCAAGCCCATAGCAATGCAATCAAAACAAGGCAGGTAATAAGCAGCTGTAATGCGATTGAAAATACTCCAAGTACTAACAACCAGATTAAAGTTGATTTCAGCCCAGATCCAGTTTCAACTTTTGCCGCATTAAAAGTATTTACTAAATCATTGCAAAGAACCCAAGTTGAGATAAGAAGTATTGCTGCAGAAAAAATAAAAAAAAATAATCTAACAAATTTATTCTCTACCGCTTTTAAATAATTAAGTAGTGCGGTGAGGAAATTAGCAATTCTTGTTTTTTGTATAAAAATTGCAAGAAATAGAAAAATTAATGAAATCAAACCTAATAATTCAACAAATGGAGTTGAATTAGATTTAACAAACACATTCTTTAGTAGCGTAAAGAATGGAACTTGATTTGCTCTCCATATGTCGGTTATCCAAACTAAAAAATAAAGGTGTGAGACAAAACTAAAAACCGATAAGAATGAGCGAAGTTCTAGGTTACGGGTAAAACACGCAAAAAATAATGTGAGATAACAAATAATCAACCAAGATAAACCGGTACTTGAAGTAATTAAATTAAAGGCATTAATTGGTGAGCTGTAGTCATCGAGTGAGTACCAAAAAAATGTTCCTGGAACTGTCAAAAAAAGTGAAATAAAAAGATAAAGGCGATTTAGTTTTGTATCCATTAAGTTCATTACCTGAGAGTATCTGATTAAGTAATTGTAATTAAAGAAACTTCTGGCGGGCAAACAAATCGAACTGGTGCATATGGGCTATATCCAATACCGGCAGAAACATTTAACCACGGTTCAGTAGGAAGTTTTGTTAATCCACGACTTCGCCAATTTGGAAGATCGCAATTAGTTGTTAGTGCTTTACTTCCACTAAACCAAGGAATACGAATTTGACCACCATGAGTATGTCCAGCAAAAATTAAATCTAAATTATCTTTTGCCATTGTCGATATCACTCTTAAGTAAGGTGCATGTGTAACACCTATAGACAAATCGCAGGTCAAATCTTTTTTACCTGAAATTTTTTCATAGTTATCTAATTCAAGATGAGCATCATCAGTACCACGAAGTTCCAACACTATATTTTTAACTTTTGTTTCGCACTTCTCATTATTTAAATCGAACCAACCATTTGAAATAAATCTGGAACGCAAGGTTTCAACTGGCAATCTCTTGCCAAGTTTTCGCTCTCCGTGATCACGTTTTAAGTAGGAAAATGGATTTTTAAATTTTGGGGCATAGTAATCATTTGAACCAAAAACAAATGCGCCAGGAATTTTAAAAAGCTCGTCGAGAGCGTGAAATAGGGGCTCAATCGCATTTTCATGAGCGATGAAATCGCCAGTGCCAACCACGAAATCTGGTTTAAGTTCATATAATTTTCTAAGTTCTGAAATTTCCCACTTTCGATTTGGAACGAGGTGTAAGTCAGAAATATGTAAAATCTTTAGAGATTGCTTATCTTGCGGAAGTAATTTTATTTCAGCTGTGCGTACTTTTATTTTCATGGGCGTGAGAAGATACCGCTATGGGATTAAAAGAAAAACTTCAAGCGGATTTAACTGATGCAATTAAGGCTCGCAACGAGACCAAAGCCGGCACTATCAGAATGGTTTTGGCAGCCATTACGACCGAAGAAGTTTCTGGCAAACAAGCACGGGTTTTAACTGATGCCGAAATAATTACAGTTTTATCACGAGAAGCTAAAAAACGTCGCGAGGCAATTGATGCATATGCGGCTGCTAATCGAGCAGATTTAGTTGCGAAAGAGAAATCCGAATCTGATGTCATATCGGCATATTTGCCCGAGCAGTTAAGTGATTCTGAAATTGAAAAATTAGTGCAAGATGCAATCAGTCAAACGGGAGCAAACGGTCCATCTGGCATGGGTCAAGTAATGAAATTTCTGCAACCAAAAATTGCAGGCAAAGCAGATGGTGGAAAAGTTTCAGCGATTGTTAAGAAGGCACTTGGATCATAATGAAATACGAATATGTGACAGTTCCATTATTAACTCATGCCACCAAACAGATTCTTGATACTTGGGGTTCTGACGGTTGGGAATTAGTTCAAGTTATTCCAGCACCTGGTGGCGGAGAACAACTAGTTGCGTATATGAAGCGAGAAATTAAGTCTTGAATTTAAGTGAGCGTCTAAAGCAATTAGGTGTAAGTATTCCGGTTGCTGCAAAACCTGTTGCAGCTTATGTACCGGCTGTTAAGACAGGAAATTTAATTTTCGTAGCTGGCCAATTGCCACTTGTGGACGGCAAAGTGCCAAAAACTGGAAAAGTTCCAGATGATGTTTCGATTGAAGATGCGAAAGAACTTACAAAGATTTGTGCGCTAAATTGTTTAGCAGCAATTAATTTGGTTTCAAATATTGAAAACATTAAAAAAATTGTTCGCGTCGGTGGTTTTGTAAATGGTGCAGAAGGATTTATTCAAGTTCCGGCTGTTATTAATGGCGCAAGTGAATTTTTAATTGAACTTTTTGGCGAAGAGATTGGCAAACATGCAAGAACCGCAGTAGGTGTTGCCGAACTACCGCTTAATGCGCCGGTTGAAATTGATATGGTGGTTGAAGTTAATTAACGACCGCGTTTAGATAAACGCTCGTAATCTAAAACTACTACGGCTCGTGGTTCTAATCGCACCCAACCACGTGCTGAAAAATCTGCCAATGCTTTATTCACTGTTTCGCGCGATGCACCTACTAATTGGGCAAGTTCCTCTTGAGTTAAATCGTGGTTGACATGCAAGCCATCATCTTTCTTAACTCCGAATTTTTCGCCAAGATCCATGATTGCTTTTGCAACTCGGCCGGGAACATCTGCAAAAACCAAATCCGCCAAAACTTCGTTTGTCCGTCTTAATCTTTGGGCCAATCTGCCTAACAAATGTAAAGAAACTTCTGGGTGTGCAGTCACCCAACCAATAACTTGATCATTTGCAAGAGATAATAATTTTGAATCAGTTACTGCAGTGGCAGTAGCTGTACGTGGTCCTGGATCAAAAAGTGAAAGCTCGCCAAACATATCGCCAGGGCCAAGAATAGAGAGCAAGTTTTCTCGACCATCTCCACTTGATGTTCCTAATTTTAATTTTCCATCGACAACTACAAATAATCGATCACCGGCGTCGCCCTCTTTAAAAAGAGTGTTTCCTTTACTTACCTTTACCTCTTTCATCGAGGCGCGCAATGTTGTGGCTGAAGCATCATCAAGCGCGGTAAAAAGTGGAGCTTTACGAACTACTTCTTCATTTGATCCGGTCACAGGTTGAAGATACCTCTAAATTATTACAAATTCCAATTGGGCTAAATTGTTTGTATTCTTTTCATAGTTACCGAGAGTTATGACTAATGACAAAAAAATCTAACGCGAATCAGATTTATAAAATTCTCAGCAAAACTTATCCAAATGTGAAATGTGAATTAACTTTTAAAACCCCATTTCAACTTTTAGTGGCAACTGTGTTGTCAGCACAATGCACTGATAAAAGAGTAAATATGGTGACTCCTAATTTGTTTAAAAAATTTGGCACACCTGAAAAGATGGCCAAAGCGCGACAAACAGAAATAGAAAAATTCATACGTTCTGCTGGGTTTTATCGAACAAAAGCTAAAAACATAAAGTTACTGAGCAATAAATTGTTGACTGATTTCGAAGGTAAAGTACCGAAGAATTTGGAATCACTTATTAAATTGCCAGGTGTGGGGCGAAAAACTGCCAACGTAGTGTTAGGTCATGCGTATGGAATTCCTGGAATTACTGTAGATACTCATTTTGGTCGATTATCAAGAAGATTTGGCTGGAGTAAAAATCAAGATCCGGTAAAAGTTGAAAATGATGTTTCAAAATTAATTGCTGAAAAAGAATGGACTAATTTGTCACAAAGGCTGATTTGGCATGGACGACGAGTTTGTTTTGCCAGAAATCCTGCGTGTGGTGCATGTGTTTTAAAAAGTATTTGCCCATCATTTGGAATTGGAATTAAGGATGAGAAAATTGCTAAATCAAAAGTGAAAACCGAGGCGGATTTTAAGTGAAGTTTTTTTCGATTCTCTTTTCACTCTTTCTGCTTACTGGTTGCTCTGCGCAAAACTTAAAATCAGAATCTCAAAATCTGAATGACTGTTCAACCATGCGGTTTGATTCAACCTATGTCTCTAATACTAAAAATTTTGTCATGCCATGTTTAGGTGGCTCAAGCACATTTGATTTAAAGTCATTGAGAGGACCAACCATTATTAATGTCTGGGGGTCTTGGTGTCTTGGCTGCCGCGAAGAAATGCCATATTTTGTAGATCTTTATAACAATTCAAAATTTACGCAAAGCCAAGTTCAGTTGATTGGCGTAGATGTGGCAGAAAATAATTTTGCAGCCGGTTCGGATTTTGCAATGAGTAACAAAATGTCTTGGCCAAATTTGGCAGACATAAACAATAAATCAAAACTTTTGTTTGGTATGGGAGTTCCAGTTACTTGGTTTATCGATGAAAAAGGTTCAGTTATTTATCAAAGGATTGGGGCTTATCCAGATAAAAAAACTCTATTTAATGATGTTAAAAAGTATTTTAAAGTTGATTTTTAATCTTCAGATTTTCCAGAATTTAAGCCTTCAGAAATCAATTTCATTACATTTGGGTCGGCCAGAGTTGTTGCATCTCCTACTTGGCGGTTTTCAGCCACATCTCGCAGCAATCTGCGCATAATTTTTCCACTTCTAGTCTTAGGGAGTTCGGCAACCACCATTATTTTCTTGGGTTTGGCAATAGCACCTATTTGATTTGAGACGTGATCTTTTAATGATTTTTCTAATTCAGAGCCAGCCGCAGCCGCTACTCCACCGCGAAGAATTACAAAGGCAACAATTGCTTGGCCAGTCATTGCATCATTTGCACCAACTACTGCCGCTTCTGCGACTGCTTCGTGAGAAACAAGTGCCGATTCAACTTCAGTTGTTGAAATGCGATGGCCAGAAACATTCATAACGTCATCAACGCGACCTAAAACCCAGAAGGCTCCATCATCATCTAGTTTTGCGCCGTCGCCAGCGAAATACATGCCATTAAATCTTGACCAATATGTATCAATAAATCTTTGCGGTTCGCCCCAAACACCTCGAGTCATTGATGGCCAAGGTTCGGTCAAAGTTAGGTAACCACCTTTTCCATTTCCAACTGGGTTTGCTTTGTCATCAACAACTTCGGCACTGATTCCAGGAAGCGGTTTCATGGCTGATCCAGGTTTAGTGGCAGTAACTCCTGGCAATGGTGAAATCATTATTGCGCCAGTTTCAGTTTGCCACCATGTGT
>CAXBQO010000048.1:0-7810 GCA_963977945.1 uncultured bacterium | reverse complement strand
ATAATTTGCCAGATGTAGCCGAAGAGATTGCCAGACTTAATGGATATGAACTTATTCCATCTCGTTTACCCATTGGAAAAAATAGTGGCGGTTTATCTATCCTGCAGCAACGCAAGCGCTTAGTTGCTCAATTTCTAGCAGATAATGGTTTTGTAGAGGCGCCAAGTTTTCCATTTGTCTCTGCCCAAATGGTTAAAACTCTTGGATTCACGGGGGACCGAGCGAAATCTTTTGAAATTTCAAATCCGATGTCAGATCAAAATCCACTGCTGCGAACCCATCTTTTGCCTGGATTACTAGAGACGCTCTCGCGCAATATTTCTCGTGGTCAGAAAAATGTTGCCATATTTGAAATCGGTTCAGTATTTAGAAATGTAAATCCAAAGACCGCGCCACAGCTTTCAGCCGATAGAAAGCCTTCAGCTGCTCAAATAAAGCAACTTTATGAATCAGTCCCTAAGCAAATGTTGTTTGTTGGTGCGGTGATGACTGGTAGCAAAAATAGTTCCGCATCTGACAATTTCACGTGGGAAGATGCGGTAAACAAAGCGGTCGAAATTGTTCGCACTTCTAGTGAAGATTTTGAAATTCTAAATTGTGAACTTGCCCCTTGGCATCCAGGTAGATGCGCTGAAATTCGTATCAATGGCAAGCCGATTGCTCACGCCGGCGAACTACATCCAAGAGTTATTTCCGATCTGTCACTTCCGGCGAGAACATGTGCATTCGCAGTTATTTTGAGTGAATTACCACCGGCTAAACAGGTTAAACCAAAACCCATATCAGCGATGCCAGCTGTTGTTCAGGATATTTCGATAGTTGTAAAGAATGAGATCGCAGCGGTATCGATTGTTTCTGCAATAAAAGAATCAGCTGGAGAATTATTGGAATCGGTACAAATATTTGATCGGTATGAAAATTTAGAACCAGGCAAAGTCGCACTGGGTTTCACTCTAACGTTTAGAGCTATGGATCGAACATTGACTGCTGATGAGGTAAATGGTTATCGGACAAAGGCACTAGAAGCTTTGGTGAAAAAATTTGGAGCGGTATCTAGAAGTTCTTAAGGCGTCTGCGAGGGCAGCGATTCAATCCCAATCACATCGTAATAATGTATAAATATGCAGATATATGCATAATTATACAAATTGTCTAGCAAGGCCTATAATTTGGTTATGAAGGTTTCGGTAGTTGGGGCTAGCGGATACACCGGTGGTGAGTTACTGCGGATTTTGCTAAATCACCCGCAGTTTAAACTCGACTTGATTTGTGCGAATACAAACAAGGGTGAAGCCATAACGAAGTTTCATCCATCGTTGCAAGGATTATCTGAACGTAACTTTGATGAAGTCAACATCGAAAAGCTAAATAAGTCTGATTTAATTTTCCTAGCCTTACCTCACGGAGAATCTGGAAAATTAGCAAAGCAAATTTCTCCTAAATTGAAAATAGTAGACCTTGGCGCTGATCATCGATTAGATAGTGCAGCTGCTTGGCAAAAATATTATTCCGGTGAATACTCTGGCTCGTGGTTTTATTCGATTCCAGAATTGGTAGATCACGAGCGATTAAAGGGTGAGACTAAAGTTGCAAATCCAGGTTGTTATGCAACTGCGATTTCGTTGGCTATCGCACCGGTGTTAGATATGGTGGATGCTAGTGATTTAGTAACTGTCGCAGCATCTGGCACTACCGGTGCTGGCAGATCGGCGAAAATGGAACAACTTGGCAGCGAAGTTATGAACAATTTAAGTTCCTACAAATTTGGTGGTCTTCATCAACATACGCCAGAGATTGAACAGACGCTTAATAAGCAACTTTTAGGATTTAAGAACACCAAGTCGTCCAGCGCGATAGAAAAGGGTGTGAAGGTAAGTTTCACTCCAGTATTAGCTCCAATGCCAAGAGGTATTTTGGCTACGGTAACTGCAAAAGTGAATGATGCAGAATTGAATGCAAGCTCAAGCGCCGAACTTATTGAAAAATTCCGCAGTAGATTCACAAATCTTTATTCAGCTACTCCATTTGTAAAAATCTTAAGTAACCAAGCGATGCCAAACACCAAATCAGTTTTGGGTACTAATAATGTTCACATTCAATTAGCAATAGATGCACATACCAATCGTTTGGTTGTTTCGTGCGCAATAGACAATTTAGGTAAAGGTGCCGCGGGCCAAGCGATTCAAAATGCCAACATCATGTGTGGTTTGCCGCAAGATGCTGGTCTTAATTTGGTGGGATTTTAAATATGTATGTAATTAAATATGGCGGTAACGCACTTCCTGATACATCCGGTGGCGAGATTGATTCGGTATTAGAGGCAATCGCTGACGAATATTTAGAGGGGGAGCAAATAGTTCTGGTGCATGGCGGCGGGCCATTTATTGAAAAAGCATTGCAGGAAAAATCAATTAAAAGTTCCAAGGTTCAAGGTTTAAGAGTCACCGATGCAGAAAGTTTTGAGGTAATTCAATCGGTGTTAAGTGGCACGGTTTTACGATCTATCGTTAATTATTTAATCGGAAGTGATGTAAATGCGGTTGGTCTAAGCGCCAGTGATGGGAACTTAATTCGCGCCCGTAAATATGAACCAATAGTTGATGGCAAGCGAGTTGATTTAGGTTTTGTAGGAGAGGTTGAAAGTTGTAATCCTGCAATTCTTGAATCTTTGATCACCGAAGGATTTTTACCGGTGGTATCACCCATAAGTTGTGATGACGCGGGAGTTGGCTACAACGTTAATGCCGATTTAGTTGCAGCCGCTATTGCCGGCGCAATGAAAGCAGAGTGCATGTTGTTTCTAACTGATGTTGACGGAATTTACCGAGACTTCAATGATCAATCGTCATTGCTTGCTAAAACAAATTTGCGAGAATTATCAACCTTAAAACTTAGCGATGGCATGATTCCAAAGGTTGCTGCAATATCTGCTGCCTTAAAGTCTGGTGCGCAATCTGTTCGAGTATGTAATGGCACAAAAATCGATGCGGTACTTGATGCATTTGCCGGCGAAGGTGGAACTTTGGTGAGCGCATGAAAAAGAATCGAAACGGATTATCCATGAATTTGAACTTAAACTCTGGCGCGCGTAAATCTAAAGTTATTGAGTTAGTTAATTCCGGTAATGTGCATTCCCAAACAGATTTAGTAAAGCAATTAGCCAAGGCTGGAATCAAAGTTACCCAAGCAACTGCTAGTCGAGATTTAGAGTTATTGGGTGCGGTAAGAGGTAAATCAGCCGACGGAGTTATGCGATATGCATTTGTATCTGATTCAGAAAGTAACGTGAATGCTAATTTATCGAATGCGGTTACTTCATTGGCTAAATTAATTATTTCAATTTCAACCAGCGCAAATATTGCAGTGCTTAAAACACCACCGGGAGCGGCTGATTTAGTGGCCGGCAGAATTGATCGGGCAATCAGTAATGGCAAATTAAGAAATGTACTTGGAACTGTTGCCGGAGATGACACAATCTTGGTGATTTCCAAATCTAAAAATGCGCAATCGATAGTGAAACCACTTAATGATCTATTTGAAGTTAATGGCGGTAAAAGATGAAACTTTGGGGCGGTAGATTTTCACAAGATTCTGCAAAATCAGCACAGGCGCTTTCCAGAAGTGTGCACTTTGATTATCGCCTTGCAAAATATGACATCGCGGTAAATCTAAATCACGTTTTAACTCTGGAACAGACTTCAATTATTTCAAAAGCAGACAGTAAAAAACTTCAAGATGCGCTCAAGAAGATAGGTGACGAAGTTAATTCGCAAAAATTTGTAATATTGGAAAGCGATGAAGATATTCATAGTGCGATAGAACGGCGTTTAGTTGAGCTGCTTCCGGATATAGGCAGTGTAATTAGAACCGGGAGATCGCGAAACGATTTAGTTGCCACCGATTTCAAGCTTTACCTATTGGAATCTTTTCACCATATTGCAGTCAATATTTGTGCGTTGATCAATGTCATAAATGAACAAGCGTTAAGCCAAGTCAAAACTATTGCGCCTGGGTTTACTCATACTCAACATGCCCAACCAATATCTTTTGGGCAGGAACTTTCCAAGCACTCTGAAGCACTGACCCGAGATTTAACCCGCATTAATGATTGGTTAACAAGAAATTCAATATCACCTTTTGGAGCGGCAGCTTTGGCTGGTTCCAGATTTAATCCAAATCCAGATGCAGTTGCTAAGAATCTTGGTTTTTCTACTGCAATGAACAACAGTATTGATGCGGTATCTGACCGTGATTTCGCGGCCGAAGCACTATTTGTATTTGCAATGATTTCAATTCATCTCTCGCGGTTCGCAGAAGAGGTAATTTTGTGGTCTAGCTCGGAATTTAAATGGGTAGAAGTTTCCGATGCCTATTCGACTGGTTCATCAATTATGCCTCAGAAGAAGAATTCAGATATTGCCGAATTAGTTCGCGGCAAAACCGGTAGATTTGTTGGAAACCTCACCGCTTTACTCACCACCATTAAAGCTATGCCGTTCGCATACAACCGAGATTTGCAAGAGGATAAAGAGCCAATTTTTGATTCAGTAGATCAACTGACTCTGATTATCGACGCGATGGTTGGAATGACCTCAGAATTAAAATTTAATGTCGCCAATATTCAAAAAAATGTTACTCAAGATTTTTCTCTAGCTACCGAGATTGCGGATTACCTAGTAAATAAAAAGATACCGTTCAGCAAAGCTCACCACATCAGTGGGCAGATCGTTGCTTATTGTGAGAAAAACAAAAAAGATTTGTCTGCTCTAACAATTAGCGAAATGAAGAATTTTTCAACTGATTTTGAAGAGGATATTTTTGGTCAGTTAAATGCGCAAACTGCGGTTTCGGTGAGAAACTCGCGAATGGGGACAAATCCGGATTCGGTAGCGAAAGCGATTGCGGCCAACCAGTTAGAAATTGCTGACCTTTCTCGGAAATTCTCCGACCAGATGCAGGCGTTATCAGGCAAACTCTCCTGGTGATGCGAGTTCAGATATGAGCAAAAATCAAAGTATCGGCAATATCGATGATTCGTTACTAGATGACTTACAGTGGCGAGGTTTAATTGCGCAATCTACTGATATCAACGAATTAAGAACGGCCTTGAAAAAACCGATTTCACTTTATGCCGGTTTTGATCCAACCGCACCATCGCTTCACATCGGCAACTTAGTAGTCATATTGGTTTTAAAACGTTTTCAGTTGGCAGGTCACACTCCGATTCCACTTGTTGGTGGAGCTACTGGATTAGTGGGGGACCCAAGTGGAAAAAATGAGGAACGTTCTTTAAATGATGAAGCCACTGTTCAAAATTGGGTGGCAAAAATTCGCGGACAATTAACTAGATTTCTGGACTTTGATAGCAAAACAAATGGTGCGGTAATGGCCAATAATTTGGATTGGACCAAACCGGTCTCAGCGTTGGAATTATTACGAGACATCGGAAAACATTTTTCGGTAAATCAGATGCTGGTAAAAGATTCGGTTTCTAGCCGATTGGCTGGCGGGGGTATTTCCTACACCGAATTTTCATATCAAGTTTTGCAAGCTTTTGATTATCTCGAGTTATTCCGCCGCAATGGCTGCCGGCTTCAAATCGGCGGCAGCGATCAATGGGGCAATATCGTTGCGGGATTAGAACTGATTCGTAAAGTTACTGGTGAAACTACCTACGCTCTAACTTTTCCATTATTAACAAAGTCTGATGGTTCCAAATTTGGAAAAACTGCTGGCGGATCAATCTGGCTAGACCCAGAACTCACATCGGCATATGAGTTTTTCCAGTATTGGTTAAACACTGAAGACGCGGATATCGAGAAGTTCCTGAAAGTTTTCTCCTTTAAAACTCGTAGCGAAATTGAAAACCTGCTGACCGAATTCAAGGCAGATCCAGGTAAGAGAACCGCGCAACGAGAATTAGCTCGAGAGCTAACAACTTTGGTTCATGGCGCTAAAAATTGCCAACAAGCAGAGGCCGCGGCAAAAGCACTTTTTGGGCAAGGCGAATTAAAAGAGTTAGACCAGACCACTCTGGCCGCCGCCCTTTCACAACTTCCAAAAGTCGCACTAAAACCATCAGAACTAATTGATGGCAAACTGCCAAGCTGGGTGGATTTGATGGTTCAAAGTGGGGTGGTTGATTCCAAATCAGCGGCTCGCCGAATCGTTAAAGAGGGTGGGGCTTATTTAAATAATGAGCGAGTGGCCGATGAGGCTGCCACCCCGCAAAAATCAGACCTATTGTTTGGTCGCTTTTTAGTGCTGCGAAAGGGAAAACGAGATCTTGCCGGGGTAGAACTAATTTAGGCTTTTTTCAACCCTCTAAAACCCGCTAAAAACCAGCCCGAACCCCCCAAAAATCCCGCTAAAAACCAGCCCTAAAACCCGCAAAAACCAGTACCCAAAAGGGGTGGGAATTTGACCCCCACCTCCCGCATAGATAACCTACTCCTCCCCATACGGACCGGACTTTCTGAGGCCGAGTATGGAAATCCCCGCAAAATCTAGATAAACGCCGGTGCTTTAAAAGGGCGAAGGCGTCCCTATGAACATGCGTGGTCGTCCTGAAACAACAATTGTTGATTCAATTATTGATCAGTGCACGGTCGTACCTTGAGAACTCAACAATGTGCAACAAAAGTCAATGCCAATATCTTTTTGGTTTATTTTGTTTTTAGATTTATCTAATTCCGAAATTGCTAAGAAGTTTTTTTAGAGCATTAACCATCAATTTTTATTGATGATTAAATCTCAATTTCTTTTGGTTAAGACAAAACATTTTTTACAAAATATTTTTAAGTGATTGAAAAATTATTTATTAATTTTTGTTAGCCATGTTTGTCATTTGCCAGATCAAATACCTAAAAACCTAAACAGTTTTCTATGGAGAGTTTGATCCTGGCTCAGGACGAACGCTGGCGGCGTGCTTTATACATGCAAGTCGAACGATGAAGTTACTTCGGTAATGGATTAGTGGCGAACGGGTGAGGAACACGTGAAGAATCTGCCCCTCATTTTGGGATAACTTCGGGAAACCGAGGCTAATACCGAATATTGAAACATAAGTGGCATCACTGAGTTTTGAAAGTTTTTCGATGAGGGATGACTTCGCGGCCTATCAGCTAGTTGGTGAGGTAACGGCTCACCAAGGCAACGACGGGTAGCCGGCCTGAGAGGGCGAACGGCCACACTGGGACTGAGACACGGCCCAGACTCCTACGGGAGGCAGCAGTAGGGAATATTGCGCAATGGAGGAAACTCTGACGCAGCGACGCCGCGTGCGGGATGAAGGCCTTCGGGTTGTAAACCGCTTTCAGTAGGGAAGAAGCGAAAGTGACGGTACCTACAAAAGAAGCACCGGCTAACTATGTGCCAGCAGCCGCGGTAATACATAGGGTGCAAGCGTTGTCCGGAATTATTGGGCGTAAAGAGCTCGTAGGTCGTTTGTCACGTCGATTGTGAAAATCTGAGGCTCAACCTCAGACCTGCAGTCGATACGGACAAACTAGAGTGTGGTAGGGGAGACTGGAATTCCTGGTGTAGCGGTGGAATGCGCAGATATCAGGAGGAACACCAATGGCGAAGGCAGGTCTCTGGGCCATAACTGACACTGAGGAGCGAAAGCGCGGGGAGCGAACAGGATTAGATACCCTGGTAGTCCGCGCCGTAAACGGTGGGCACTAGCTGTGGGTCCCTTCCACGGGATCCGCGACGCAGCAAACGCATTAAGTGCCCCGCCTGGGGAGTACGATCGCAAGATTAAAACTCAAAGGAATTGACGGGGCCCCGCACAAGCAGCGGAGCATGC
>CAXBQO010000047.1:0-7819 GCA_963977945.1 uncultured bacterium | reverse complement strand
TTATGGTGGCTTAATCGCTGCGCCAGTATTTAAAACAGTGATGAGTTTCGTATTACAAAGTGAAAAAGTTGCGCCAACTGCACCAAGCCAGATTTCTTATCAACTAACCGAAGCTGCACTGCTTTCAAAAAACACATCAATTTCTAAACCCTCTAAACCCTCTAAACCGTCAGTACCCGCTAAAAAGGCTTAAACGATGATTCGTCCGGCAGCTAAAATCCAAAAGGATTTAGCGCAGTATTCGCCCAGTATTTTTAAAAGTGCAGCAGTCATCTCTGGAATCGCGTTTAACGCGGCAAATGTTAAGCCCGGAGATTTATTTGTAGCGCTAGCGGGTGCCAAAACTCACGGCATTAATTTTGCCCAAACCGCCATTGCAAATGGAGCAGTGGCAGTACTAACAGATTTATCAAGTGAAACTGAAATTAAAGATTTATCAATTCCAGTTTTCAAATGTCAAAACCCAAGATTTGAAATGGGAAAAATTGCTGCTTGGTTTTATGACAAACCCTTTGAAAAATTAACTGCTATCGGTATCACCGGCACAAATGGCAAAACCACCAGTGCAAGTTTTGTAAACCAGTTACTAAAAAGCACCGGTAAAAAATGCGCATTGCTTGGCACGATTAATCTTGAAATTAATGATCAAAAATTTGCGGCCGAAAGAACTACACCCGAATCTGTCGATTTACAAAGTTTTGCCGCCGCCGCACTAGAACAGGGTGTGACTCATCTTGTTATGGAGGTTAGTTCTCATGCTTTGGCATTAGATCGAGTTATTGGTTGCCACTTTAAAGTTTCAGCCTTCACAAATCTAACTCAAGACCACTTAGATTTTCATGGCACTATGGAAAATTATTTTCAAGCTAAAGCAAAACTGTTTACTTCCGAACTGTCTGATTCAAGCGTTCTAAATATTGATGATAGCTACGCCCAAAAGTTGAGTGAGCAGTTATTAAAATCAGGCTTGGCCACCAGCAAAGTTTCTTGTAAAAATAATTCGGCCGATGTTTCGCTGGTTAATTTTGATGCAAGTACTAAAAAACTAGAGCTGCAAATTAAGGGTCAAAAATTAGTTACCGAATTCAATTTCTTTGGTTCCTATAATTTAGAGAATTTAATGATTGCTATCGGAATATGTGTGCAATTAGGTGTACCCCTTAAAGAATTGGCACCGGCAATTTCAGATCTCAAACCAGTGTCTGGACGGCTAGAACAAATCAACGCTGGCCAAAAATTCTTGGCATTTGTTGATTATGCACATACTCCAGATGCAGTAATGAGAGTTTTGAAAACCGCGCACGAGTTCACAAAAGGCAAGGTTATAGGCGTGCTGGGTTGCGGTGGTGATCGTGATGCAAGTAAAAGATCACCTATGGGCAACGCTTTAAATAACAATAGCGATGTCGCAATATTTACAAGCGATAACCCCAGAAGTGAACCGGCTGAATCAATTTTGAAACAAATGACCAGCGGAATAACTGTTGAATTGCCCAGCAAAATAATTATCGATCGCAAAGCGGCGATTGAATACGCCGTCAGCGTGGCAAACCCTGAAGATTGCGTGTTGGTTTTAGGAAAAGGTCATGAGGTTGGCCAAGAAATTTCTGGCAACAAAACCCCATTTGATGATCGAATCGAATTGAAAACCGCGATTCTCAACAAATTAAAAGGCGAAACCAAATGATTGATATATCGGCTAAAGATTTTGCCAATGCGGTTAAAGGAACTTTAAATCAAATTTCTGAATCTGAAATTTTAAATCAAGTTCCGGTGCTGGATTCTCGAAAAGTAAAACCTGGAACTTTCTTTGTAGCCATTGTCGGCGAAAAAGTCGATGGTCATAAATTTGCCGAATCCGCAATTGCCGGCGCTGCCAAATTTGTTCTTGCAACTAAACCGGTATCTGTTCCACATATTTTGGTATCAGATGTGGCTGTCGCATTATTAGATTTAACCGCTTTTGTCAGAACAAAATTATCAAACTGTAAAGTAATTGGAATTACCGGATCAAATGGCAAAACCACGACTAAAGAACTTTTATATGGAATTCTGTCGCAGGTCGGCGAAACAATAGCGACTGAGGGAAACTTAAATACTGATTACGGCGTTCCACATACTTTTTTAAGATGCACCTCTAATACAAAATATTGTGTGATTGAAATGGGCGCTCGCCATTTAGGCGATATTTCTCGATTATCAAAAGCGGTGCAACCAGATGTTGGAGTTGTCTTGTTAGTCGGCACCGCTCACCTTGGCGAGTTTGGTTCGAGAGAAAATATTGCAAAGGCAAAATCAGAATTAATCTCAGGTATCTCCAAAACCGGTACTGCAGTCCTTGGAACTTATGACGAGTTCACTCCGAAAATGGCAGATGGTTTGGGAATTAAAGTTTTGAAATTTGGCCCTCAAGGTGAGATCAGAGCGACCGATGTTGAACTACGAGGTGGTTATCCAAAATTTGAATTAGTAACGCCAACTACTAGAGAAGTAGTAGAACTTCCTTTAGTTGGTGCGCATCAAATTAATAATGCGCTAGCAGCCGCAGCTGCAACTTACGCACTTGGAATTGCTCCAGAAATAATTGCAAATGGCCTTTCAAATTTAGAGGTTAAAAATAAGAACCGTATGTTCATCAAAGAATTTGGTTCAATTTTGGTAATCGATGATTCTTATAACGCCAGCCCGGACGCAATGCAGGCCGCGCTCGACACATTAAATTTATTGGCACAAGAACGCGGTGGAGCGTCGTGGGCTTTCGTTGGAAAAATGGCAGAGCTTGGCTCGTTAGAACAAAGCGCCCATTTAGATATCAGAAAATATGCGCAGTCGTTAAGGATTGATCATTTTGTTTCAGCCAAGACTGATCTCTACCTGCCAGATTTAAAAAGTGAGAAACTAACAGCTGATAATTCTGATTTGATGGAGTGCCATCTAGCAAAAGATTTGCCGGCCGTTCTAGAGTTAGTCAAACATTTGCAACCAGCGGACGTGGTTTTAGTGAAAGCGTCGCGGTCTGAGCAGTTTGAAGAAATAGTTCAATTGATTGATCAAGAATGGGGAGCTAAATAATGCGTGGAATTTTGCTCTCAGGTGCAATAGCTGCACTGCTTTCATTTTTTGGAACGCCTTTATTTATCAAATTTTTATCCAATCGTGGCTTTGGCCAATTTATTAGAAATGATGGACCAACAACTCATCAGATAAAGAGCGGTACCCCAACAATGGGTGGCTTAATTATTATTTTGGCAGCAGCACTCGGATTTTTATCAAGTCACTTAATAACTTCTGTACCAATTACCGCTTCAGCGTTATTAGTTTTTGGATTAGTTATGGGGCTTGGATTCGTGGGGTTTCTAGATGATTGGCTGAAAATCTCAAAGAAAAGATCACTGGGTTTAACTGCATGGCAAAAAATTCTTGGACAAATAATTGTGGCAGCTGGTTTTGCATACGTGGGATTGAAACTTCCTGACGAAAATGGACTTTCTCCGATTTCAAAACAACTTTCATTTGTTAGAGATACTGCGATATCGCTTGGGGTAGTACTAGTTGTAATTTGGGTTGTATTTCTGATTTTAGGAACATCAAATGGAGTAAATCTCACTGATGGCTTAGATGGTTTAGCCACCGGCGCTGCGGTAATGATTTTCGTGGCATTTATTTTGATTGGCGTTTGGGAGTTTGGTCAAAGTTGCGCCATCACTCCTGGTCCAAAGTGTTACCAAGTTCGAGACCCATTGGATATCGCAGTTTTATCTGCAGCATTTGCGGGCGCATGCGGTGGTTTTTTATGGTGGAACACTTCACCAGCCAAAATATTTATGGGCGATGTCGGAGCATTAGCCCTTGGTGGTGCAATCGCAGCGATTGCAATTGTTTTACGCACTCAATTGTTGCTCGCCTTTCTCGGATTTCTATTTGTACTAATCACACTCTCGGTAATTTTGCAGGTGGCATACTTTAAAATTTCAAAAGGAAAACGAATTTTCAAGATGGCTCCGCTGCAGCATCATTTTGAATTAGTTGGTTGGGGCGAGGTCACCATCGTCGTGCGATTTTGGATTATCGCAGCTCTCGGTGTCGCCGCCGGACTTGGTTTGTTTTACGCCCAATGGGTAGTTTCGTGAAAAAATTTTCAGGAAAAAATATTTTAATTGTTGGCGCAGGAGTTACTGGAAAATCCTGTGCCAAAGTTTTAACAAAATTTCAGGCTAACGTGACCTTATTTGATGAAAAAATCGCTGAAAAATCAACATCAGAATACAAATTAATTAATGAAATTTCTTCTAGTTCATCTAACTCACAAACAACTTTTGATCTAGCGATAGTTTCACCAGGTTGGAGATTAGATCACCCAGTAATTAAGAAATTACGAGATTTGAAGATTCCACTCATCAGCGAGGTGGATTTAGCTTGGCAGATAAAGACCGAATTAGCTCCAAATCAAAGGTGGATTGCATTAACTGGCACAAATGGAAAAACGACAACTATTCAGATGGTGCAGAGTATTTTCGATGCTGCCAAAGTTAATGGCAAAGCTTGCGGAAATGTAGGCGAAACCGTTATTGAATCTGTAACTAAATCGCCTAGTTTTGATTATTTGGCGCTAGAACTTTCCTCATTCCAAATAGCCTGGAGTGAACTACCAACATTTTCAGCAGTTTCAATCTTAAATATTGCCGAAGATCATCTTGATTGGCATGGAAGTTTTGAAAGTTATGCCGCCGCAAAATTGAAACTAACAAATCAAGCAAAAGTAGTTATCTTAAATAAGACCGATAGTGCAATTACCAGTCGTACTGGCGTAAAAGGTGAAAAACTAAACGGCAATAATCAGAACATTGTTTGGTACTCATTACAAACTCCAAAAATCGGAGAAATTGGTTTGGTTGAAAACTTAATAATTGATCGGGCTTTTGGTGACTCACAATCAGCAGATGAAATTGCCGAGCTTTCAGATATCAAACCAACTGTGCCACATAATGTTTTAAACGCCATGGCAGCAGCGGCGTTGTGCTTAGCAATTGGAATTTCCCACAAATTTGTTAAACAAGGACTAGCAAACTTTAAAACTGATCATCACCGACTGGAATTAGTGGCACGAGAAAATGAAATTAGCTGGGTTGATGATTCCAAAGCAACAAATCCGCATGCCGCCGAAGCAGCGCTACTTGCGCATGAAAAAGTTGTTTGGATTGCTGGCGGTTTAGCAAAAGGCGCGCAAATGCGAGATTTAATTGCCAATTGTCACAATCGAATTCGGGCAGCGATTTTGATTGGGCAGGATCGAAAATTAATTTCAGATGCATTAACAGAAATTGCGCCTAAAATTCCAATATTTTTAGTAGATGGCGAAAACAGCAATGAACTTATGGAAAAAGTTGTAAAGAAAGCAGCGGAAATTGCGGTTGCAAACGACACGGTTTTATTGGCACCAGCTTGCGCATCAATGGATCAATTTATTTCTTACGCACATCGCGGTGAACTTTTCGCAAATGCAGTTAAAAAATCCCTGAAAGTGGCTGCGGTATGACAATAAGTAAAAACATCAGCAAAACCAAAACTTATGTCCGACTATTTTCCCGTCCGGAAATGCCTTATTACCTCGTAATCGGTAGTACCGCGGCGCTATGTGGAATTGGGCTAACCATGGTGCTTTCAGCTTCATCAGTTACTTCTCTTACTGATAATGGCTCTGCTTATTCAATTTTCTTCAAACAATTATTGTTTTTATTTATTGGCACATTAGCAGCGCTTTGGTTTTACAAAAGACCTGAATCAAGTTGGACAAAAATTGCCCCTAAATCACTTTTGATTTCGATAATGATCTTGATTTTGCCACTTGTGCCTGGAATAAGTCGAGAAATAAATGGAAACCGAAACTGGATTTCAGTTGCTGGCTTCACATTGCAACCATCAGAATTTGCAAAATTTGGTTTTATTTTATGGTGTGCATATAAATTGCGCCGAATCGATTTTTCGGCGACAAAATGGCAAGCAAATCGACTATTAATCTCTTTGATTCCTGGTTTCTTACTAATCGCAGGACCAATTCTTTATGAAAAAGATTTAGGAACCGCGTTGATAGTGGCAATTATTTTTTCGGCAATTTTGTTTGTCGCTGGGTTACCAATCAGATTTATGTTGGTTATCACCTCATTGTTTGCGTTAATTGGCACCGCTTTTGTTTTAAGTAGTCAATATAGATTGCACCGGTTTAGTGCATTTCTTAATCCGTTTGCCGATGAGTATTACAAATTAGCAGGTTGGCAACCGGCGCATAGTTTGATGGGAATGGCTAGCGGTGGATTGTTTGGAGTGGGCCTTGGAGCAAGCCGGCAAAAATGGGCAAATTTGGCCGAAGCACACACTGATTTTATTTTTGCAGTCATTGGTGAAGAACTTGGATTGCTTGGCACAATGATGGTGCTACTACTTTTTGCAGCATTAATTTATGGAATTTTTAGAATCGCACTTCGCACTCCTGACACATTTTCAAGATACGCAGTGGCCGGAGTCGGATGTTGGATGCTGACTCAAGCGGTAATTAACATCGCAACTACGACCTCGTTAATTCCGGTGATCGGCGTTACTTTGCCATTTATTTCATATGGTGGATCTTCAATGGTGGCAGATTTAATTGCCATCGGATTTGTGCTTTCAGTGGCCAAGCGAAATCAAACTGTGATGCTTAAGGAAATAACTTCAGAAAACTCTGATTGATATGAGCGCGAAAAAACCTTTTAAAATTTTGATGGTCGGTGGCGGCACCGCCGGTCATGTTGAACCAGCACTAGCGGTCGCAAATGAACTGCGAAAAAATCAATCTGATCTTGAGATATTTTTTGTGGGAACCAAGAATGGTTTGGAAAACAGATTAGTTCCTTCGCAAAATTTTGAATTGAAATTGATACCAAAAGTTCTATTACCAAGAACTTTGACTCCAGCCACCTTAATTTGGCCCTTCAAATTGCTGATTGCGATGATTAAATCAATAGGTTTAGTGAGGCAATCTGACTTAATTATTGGATTCGGAGGCTATGCCTGCCCACCAATTTATTTAAGTGGGGCTTTGCTGCGTAAATCAATATTTATCCACGAAGCTAATGCCGTTAAAGGATGGGCTAATCGACTCGGTGCGATTTTCGCAGAACAGATTTATATTGCTTTTGCTTCAACTAAAAGTCGAGTTGGAACTTTCCGTAAAGCAAAATTAATCGGCATGCCGTTGCGGTCTGCAATCACCGTTAATGCAAATTTAACTGAAAGTGAACGAGATAAATTGCGATTGGCCCAAATTAAGGAGTGGGGACTTTCTGCAAATCAACCAATTATTTTGGTTTTCGGCGGCTCACAAGGATCACGTCATATCAATGAAGCAATTATGCAAAGCATGTCATTTTTTACCGAAAATCAAATTCAAGTAGTACATGCAGTTGGTCGCGATAATGCGTTGCCATTAAAAACTGAAAATTATCTCTTAAAGTATGATGATCTTATAAATTTAAAGGATAATGATATTATTTATATAGCAACCACAAATAATAATCATAGTTTTCATTCTAGAAATATTGCAAAAAATAAAAAAGATAAACAATCAATTATCGAGATTTCTGCTGATTCTATTTATTTAGTTATTATTGGAAAAAAAGAAAATTTGAATAGTGCTGTGCTAAAACCTTACGGTAATATTCAATTTTTGGATTTAAAAACACTGTATGGATACTAAATTACCCAACTTTGAAAATACTCAAATTGCGTTTGCGTCTAAAACAGATTCTGATTTACGGCAATCGTACCTTTTATTTAAATTATT
>CAXBQO010000046.1:0-7820 GCA_963977945.1 uncultured bacterium | reverse complement strand
AAGACGATAATAATTTTCCTGCGCGCTACTTAGAAGTGGGTTCTCAAGAGCGGCGAGCTGATCTAATTCAATTTCTCTATTGCGCAGGGTTTCAATTTCATTTTCGACACTAACTTTTCTAGCACGCAGAGAAGATTCATCGGCTTCATCGGCTGAGAAATTTCTTTTCATGCTAGTTAAATCATCTGCTAGCAATCTAAGTTTTGCGTCTCGCACATCAGATTGAATGAATGAGGCTTTCCTTGCAACCTCTGCCTGTTTTCCTAAAGGTCGCAATTGTCTGCGAAGTTCAACTGTTAAATCCTGAATTCGCGCCAGATTTGTCTGCATAGAATCTAGTTTGCGAATTGCTTTCTCTTTGCGCTTTCGATGTTTTAAAACTCCAGCCGCTTCTTCGATGAATGCTCTTCGTTCTTCTGGGTTTGCGAGCAAAATTGCATCTAATCTGCCCTGGCCGACAATCACGTGCATCTCTCGACCAATACCGCTATCACTTAATAACTCTTGTATATCTAATAATCTGGTGTTCTCACCATTTAATAAGTACTCACTCGTTCCGTTTCGAAATAAAACACGAGTGATCGTTACTTCGGTGAAATCAATTGGCAGTGCGCCATCGGTGTTATCAATTGTTACCGAAACTTCTGCTCTACCTAATGGAGCTCGGCCACTTGTTCCGGCAAATATGACATCTTCCATTTTTCCACCGCGCAAAGATTTTGCGCCTTGTTCGCCCATCACCCATGAAATCGCATCGACCACATTTGATTTTCCAGAACCATTTGGACCAACCACGCAGGTGATTCCTGGTTCAAAATTAAGGTTGGTAGAAGAGGCGAAGGACTTAAATCCTTTCAGGTTGATGCTCTTCAAAAACATGAGAAGAACCTATCGCCTGAGGTTGTTACTTCCCCCGATTTATCGTTGGCATTTTGGACAAAAATGTGAATGTCGGTTTGCAAATGCGATTTTTTTGATTTTTGTGCGACACCGACCACATGCCAAACCATCTCTGCCATAAACCCTCAACCTGCGCTCGAAATATCCACTTTCGCCATTTACATTTCGGTATTGGGTATCAAAACTAGTTCCACCCGCCTTTAATGCCGCACTCATAACTGATTTAGTGGCCGATAAAATTTTACGAAGATCTTCTTCCGTTAATTTATTGGTCATTTTTCTCGGATTTATTTTGGCTCGCCATAGCGCTTCATCGGCATAAATATTGCCTACCCCACTCATGATTTCTTGATTTAGCAATGCTGTCTTTATCTGAACTTTTCGGCGCTTAAAATTTGCAATTACCTTTTTGCTATCAAAATTATCATCAAATTGATCTAGCGCAATGTGCAATGCTGAAGTTGGAATTTGCTCATGCAATTGTTCTACTGATACCCAGCCAAAAGTTCTTTGATCTAAAAAACGTAATGAGTCGCCAGAGCTAAGTTCAAATATCGCTCTTAAATGTTTTTGAGGCTCATCTTTTGATGGTTGTACATAAAACTGCCCACTCATTCCAAGATGGGCTACTAATGCATATGGTCTATTGAGTTGGAACCAAAGGTATTTACCGCGACGATTGACGCTATTAATTTGTGCGCCAATTAAAGAATCTAAATTGTGTTCAGTTCGAGGATTAATTGCTCGCGGGTGAAATTTTTTCACTGATTTGATCTTTTGCCCAACAGTTTTTGAAGATAATTGCAATCTAACAGTTTCAACCTCTGGAAGTTCAGGCATTTTTAATAATCTCTACTAATTCCTAACGATTCCTAATGATTCTTAATGATGTGTGAAATCGCGTTACTTACCGGAAACCTTTTCTAACTCAAGAAGCGCAAGTTTTGCCGCCTCTTGTTCGGCTTCCCGCTTACTTTTGCCAAAACCCGGTGGATAGAGATTGCCATTTATCAACGCTCGCGCCACAAAATCTTTGTCGTGGTCTGGCCCAGATTGCTTGATTTCATAATCTAGTTTGCCCAGTCCTAATTTAGAACTTAATTCCTGCAAAGTAGTTTTTGGATCGACAATTGCACCTTGAGCTTTAACGCTTTCAATTTGTGGCAAAAACCAATCGGCTACAACTTTGGCAGTTTTTTCATAACCAAACTGCAGATAAATCGCACCAACTAATGCTTCTAAAGAATCTGAGAGAATTGAATTTTTTTCTCGACCATGAGTTGCTTCTTCGCCTTTGCCAATTTTTAAATATTGACCTAGTTCAAGTTGTTTTGAAATTTCTGCCAACGCTTTCATATTTACAACACCAGATCGCAATGGTGACAATTTGCTTTCCGCTAAATCTGGAAATCTTTTGTAAAGTTCTTCGGTAACAACTAAACCTAAAACTGAGTCTCCAAGAAACTCTAATCGTTCGTTAGTTGGTAATCCGCCAGATTCATAAGCAAATGAACGATGAGTAAAAGCTAGATCAAGTAATTTGGGATCAACTTCTAATCCCAACTTTGCCGTTAGGCGAGAGTACAGATTAAACCTCTAGAACTTGGCGCTTGTTATATGTTCCGCAATTTGGACAAGCGATGTGTTGCATCTTTGGTTGTCCGCATTGCGAACAGGATGCTAAATCAGCAGCGGTGGTCTTCCACATGCTGCGACGCATACGAGTTCTAGCTCGAGATTTCTTTCGCTTTGGGACCGGCATTGCAACCTCACACTTTTTTAATTTTAACTATTCTTTAAATTAGTTAAAGTTTTGTTTTCGTTGTTTTAAATATATTTAGGTGTATCTAAATTTATTTAGAGCGAAATTATCCAACAATTATGACTTTTTGTAAAAATTAGGGAAATTCTTCAATTTATCCCAGCGGGAATCAGTTTCTGGATGCGAATGATCTGAAGGCAATTGTGATTTTTTCTCGCCGCAGCCAGCGCAAAGACCAGGGCAATCTGGTTCACAAAGTGGATTAATTGGCAGATTTAATATCACGGCATCTCTGATTGGTAATTCCAAATCAATTTCATCGCCATCCATAACCAAAACTTCATCGGCTAAATCATCTTCGTCAGAATCAATATTTTCAGTTGGGTTTTTTCCGTTGGAATTTCTTCTAGTTTTTGTATGTGCGCTTTGGTCATTTGATTCATAGATAAATAACTCGGTAAATCGCTCTGAAATTGGCCAATCAATTCGAGTCAAACATCTTATGCATTCACCAACAGCGTGTGCCAATATATTTCCACTTGCTAGCACGCCCTCTGAAACAGATTCAATACTTAAATCAAGTTCAATCGTTGTGCCAGCTGGAATTGCCAAACAATCTACACCGATTGCTTCAGGTGGATTTAATTTAAGTGAATACTCTTTTCGTTCACCTGGCCGATGCGGCAGGTCGTGAGTATTGAATAAAAAGACTGAGCGGGGCATGTAACACCTAGTTCTCCTGTTGGTCCTGAATGTCCTGTTAGTACTGTGCGTCCTATTAGTCTTTCAAATCTTTTAATGCGTGTTTTGTATCGATTCCACCTAATTGATCTCGACCACGACTTATTACATCAAGAGTCTTATTTAGTACTACTTCAAGAGATGCTAAACGAGAATCGATGTATGAATCAATTTCATCGCGTTCTTTTTTGCTTTCTGAATTTGCATCGGACAATATTTTTTGAGCTTCTTTGCGCGCTGCTGCCACAATTGCAGTTTGGGAAACTTGATCTGCAACCTCTTCCCTAGCGTTTTCAATTATTTTGTCAGCGCTATTTCTGGCTTCATCCAAAATTCGCTCTTTATCTTTAACTATTTGAATCGCCTTATTTAAATCATTTGGAAAAGACTGCTTTATTTTTTCTAGTAAATCCAACATCTCTCCGCGATGCACAACACAAGATGCAGATAGTGGTACAGAGCGAGCTTCTTCGACTGCCAAAATCGCAGCTTCAATTCTTTCAACCGAATCCATTTTCGCTCCCCGCCTGTTATCTAATTTCTCTGTTGCTGTATAAATTATTTGTAGAGGTGGATAGTTTACTTTTCTATAAGTAGTACAACTACTTTTGCTTTTTTACCCGTTCAGTTAAGGCGGGCAAGATCTGTTTTGGCACATAGGAAGAGACATCGCCACCGTAGCTGGCGATTTCCTTTACCACCGATGATGACAAAAATGAATGATTAGGAGCGGTAGACATAAATAGGGTTTCAATTCCCTGTAATTGATAATTGATTTGTCCCATTTGAAGTTCGTAGTCAAAATCTGAAACCGCACGCAAGCCCTTGGCAATAATTGAAATTTGTTTTGTTTTGCAATAATCAACTAACAAACCAGACCAGGAATCAACTTTCACATTTGAAAATCCTTTGCAAACTTCAGAGATCATTTCAATTCTTTCAGCAACGGTAAAGAGGGAACTCTTGGTTTGATTTACCAGAACTGCAACTGTTAGTTCATCAAAAATTTTGCTAGCCCGAGAAATAATGTCTAAATGTCCATTTGTAATTGGATCAAATGAGCCTGGGCAAACCGCTTTTTTCATACGCTCACGCTAGCACTCGCACTTAATTGCGCGAAAAAAAATCTTCCTCGACCATAACTTCGTTCCTTAATTAACTCGTATGAAGTTGGCCAGTTCAACTCTTCCCATTTGTCATCTCGTTCGACTATGACTTCTCCACTTTTCTTAAGCAGGTTCTTCTGCGAAATCTGCAATAGCAGATTGATTATGTAATCGTTTTCTAATTCATAAGGTGGGTCAATAAAGATAATGTCGTACTTTTTATTATGTGAAGCATCAATCGAATCTAAAAAACTTTTTGCCGTTTGCTGATGTAATTCATACTTTCCAACGGCTCCACTCATTTTCACTAACTCATAATTTGAAAGACAGCATTTTGCAGCGGCTAAATTTTGCTCTACTGCATCAACTAAAGTCGCGCCGCGAGAAATCGCTTCTAACCCAACTGCACCAGAGCCTGCGAATAGATCTAGAAAATTAATTCCCTCAAACTTTCCAAAACTTGAAACAAGTGCTGAAAAAATTCCCTCTCTTGCCCGATCTGAAGTTGGTCTAGTGACATTGGCAGGTTCTGCCAGTTTTCTTCCCTTGGCAGTACCAGAAATAATTCTCATTAGGTAGCCATCACATTTTCTCTAAAAATTGTGCAGATTGTTCTTGCTCAATTCTGGCGATTTCATTTTGTAACTGCGGATACTCTGAAAGTTGAGGGTCTTGGTCTAAAAAATTCTGCGCGATTTGTGCCGCTTGCATGATTATGGATTCATCTCTTAATACTCGAAGAAGTCGAAGTTGTGATCTTCCGCCAGATTGTGCCGCCCCTAAAATATCGCCCTCTTTACGTTGCTCTAAATCTAATTTCGCCAGTTCAAATCCATCATTTGTGCTGGTCACCGCTTTTAATCTCGACATTGCAGCAGATTCAGGATTTGTATTGGTAACAAGTAAACACAATCCTTTTTTCGCGCCACGTCCAACTCGACCACGCAACTGATGTAATTGGGAAACGCCAAATCTATCGGCATCCATGATCACCATCATTGTGGCATTTGGAACATCAACACCTACTTCAATCACTGTTGTGGTAATCAGAACTGAAATCTCTGCTGCCGCAAACTTGTTCATAGTTACTTCTTTTTCCTCTGCACTTAAGCGGCCGTGCAACACTGCAACTTTTAAGCCCTTTAATTCATTATCTGCAAGTTTTGGAGCTAACTCAGAGATTGCAGCAAGCGGCTGATCATCTAAAAACTCTTCCCCTAGTAATTGTGCAGCTAACAATTGAGTTGGTTTTAATTTACCTTTTGGATTTTCAATCCTTGGCACAACTATGTAAACCTGATTCCCTTTATCAACTTCTTCTCGAACTCTTTGCCATGCTCTATCTAAGTAATGCGGCTTTTCATCTAGCGCGACCAAATGAGTTTCTATCTCAATCCTGCCTTGCGGAAGTTCACGCAAAGTTGATAAATCTAAATCTCCAAAAACTGTCATTGCCACAGTTCGCGGAATTGGGGTGGCGGTCATAACCAATACGTGCGGAGGGTATTTCGCTTTTAATCGCAAAGCGTCGCGTTGTTCGACACCAAATCTATGTTGCTCATCAATAACCAAAAGACCTAAATCGGAAAACTCAACGCCTTCACTTATTAATGCATGAGTGCCAATTACCAAATCAATTTCACCGAGTTTAATTTGTTCTCGAATCTGCCGCTTGCGTGTAGTTGGCAAAGATCCAGTCAGCAATGCAATCCTTAAATTGCGACCTTCTGAATTAAGCAAAGAGAGAGTTAAATCTTGAAAGAGATTATGTACGGTTCGAAAATGCTGCTGGGCTAAAACTTCAGTTGGAGCGAGCAATGCAGTTTGTGCGCCAGCGTCAATAACAGTAAGCATCGCCCGCAAAGCCAGCACGGTTTTTCCAGAACCAACTTCACCTTGAATCAATCTATGCATGGGAATAGTTGCAGATAAATCTTTATTTATTTCCGAAATAATTTCCTGCTGTCCTTTTGTGTATTTAAACGGCAACCTGCTATCAAATTTATTAACTAAATCTGCCGAGTTCGGCAATCTTGCTTGCGTAGTAACCGATTTAAGTTGCGCTCGATTCTTTTTCAATAACAGCTGCAACAAAAATGCCTCATTAAACGCTAATCGATTTCGGGCTAATTGAGCCTGATCTAAATCCTCTGGATTATGAATCTGGACAAATGCTTGCGAAAGTGTTGGGAAGCCATTCTCAGATATCAAAGTCTGCGGCAAGTATTCTGTAATTTCACCAACTGCGTTTAGTGCTAATTCAACACACTTTGCAATTTTCCATGATGGCAACTTCGCACTCGCTGGGTAAACCGGAAGATATTTACCAGCAAACTTTGCCACTTCAGCTTCAACATTCTCTTCCTCTGAAATCAATTGATAATCTGGATGTGACAGCTGTAATTTGCCTTTATAACTTCCCACTTTGCCGGCAAATAAACCAGTTTTTCCTACTATTAGATTCTTTTCGCGCCAAGCTTGATTAAAAAAAGTTATGTGTAACTTTGATTTACCATCAGTTACCGTTACATCTAATATATTTTTTGCACCATTTCGATGCAGATGTACTTTTGCAATCTCGGCCAAGATTGTGACCTCTTCGCCTTGTTGCAATGTTGAGATATCGGTCAGCTCACCTCGCATCACATATCTGCGTGGATAATGATGAAGTAATTGTTCAATAGTTATATATCCAAAAACCTCTTTAAAAACTTTTGCGGTTTTATCACCTAAGACATTTTGAAGTTTTGAATCAATTGAAACTACCCCGGACTTAATTCCAGACTTAATTTCTGACTTAATTACTGACTTAACCACAGAGCAAGTTTGACTTATTTCTATCTCGATTTCGCGAAATCAATACCCTTCAGGTAATCTCTGGCGCATGGCAGCGGTATGCGAAATCTGTAATAAAGGTCCAGGGTTTGGAAACAATGTTTCCCACTCAAAGCGTCATACCCGTCGTCGCTGGAATCCGAATATTCAAAAAATCCGTACCTTTATTAACGGAAAATCTGAGCGCAAAAATATCTGTTCCTCCTGCCTTAAGGCTGGAAAAGCAGTACGCTGATTTTTTAAATAATTAAACTTCAGTCCTGAAATAAAATTAAAAAAGGGCTTTGGAATTTCCAAAGCCCTTTTTGTCTCTATTTCTATTGCGCTACTTAATGGATATTAATTTGTTGGTTTAGTAGGTGCTACTGGCTTGGTTGGCAAAGTTGGTAGCGCAGCCAATGCTGTTTTTTCTGCATCTTTAGCCGCTTGTTTTTCAGCTGATGTTTTGGCTGCAGCTACTGCGGCTTTGAAATCGG
>CAXBQO010000045.1:0-7822 GCA_963977945.1 uncultured bacterium | reverse complement strand
ATCGTTGTTGGCGCACATCGTGAAGCGGTAGAAGCGCACATAAAAGTTATTGCTCCAAACGCAAAGATAGTTTTTCAATCGGTAAGAAATGGAACTGGTCACGCTACTGAATTGGCGCTGGCTGGTGAAAAAAATAATGGCTCAGTTTTGATTATGGCTGGCGATATTCCACTAATAACTGGAATGACTTTGGTGGAATTATTTGAAGTTCATGAGCGTAGCAAAAGTGCGGCGACAATTCTGACCGCAACGGTTCCAGATCCAACTGGCTACGGCAGAATCGTGCGAGATTCCAAAGGAAAAATCACACACATAGTTGAGGAAAAAGAGGCAGATGCTGCCACAAAAGCAATTGATGAAATTAATAGTGGAATATATGTATTTGCACTCGATAAGTTACAAGATGCTATTTCAAAATTAGAGCGAAACAACTCGCAAAATGAACTTTATTTAACTGATGTAATTGAACATTTAGTTGAGGCTAATCAGCCAGTTTCAAGTTATAACGTGGCAGATTACGTAGAAATTTTGGGGGTAAATGATCGAGCTAAATTGGCAGATTGCGCCGCAATTTTGCGGGATCGAATTAACGAACAACATATGTTTAACGGGGTTTCAATCATCGATCCGACCACTACCTGGATAGATAAATCAGTAACGATTGCAAAAGATGTAACGATTTTGCCAGGCAGTGCGCTGCACGGAGATACCAAGATTGCAAGTAACTGCACTATTGGACCAAGAACAACTTTGACAGATTGCGAAGTTAAATCAGGTGCGCAAGTTATTGAAAGTTTTGCGATATCAGCTGTGATTGGTGAGAGTGCAAATGTTGGTCCGTTTTCATATTTACGAGCCGACACTGTGTTGGCGGCAAACACCCGCGTAGGTGCATATGTTGAAGTTAAAAATTCAAAGATTGGTCAAGATTCAAAAGTTCCACATCTTTCATACATCGGTGATGCCACCATCGGCAGTGGTACAAATATTGGTGCGGCAACTGTCGTGGTTAATTTTGATGGCGAAAACAAACATGAAACCAAAATTGGCAATGATGTTCGAATCGGTAGCGATTCAATGCTGGTCGCGCCCGTTACTATCGGAGACGGCGCATACACTGCGGCAGGATCAGTTGTTACTGAAGATGTTCCAGCGGGCGCACTTGCAGTTGCGCGAGGAAAGCAATCAAATATTTTAGGTTGGGTTTTACGTAAGCGGAAAGGAAGCAAATCTGCACAGGCGGCTAAATCCGCTGGTGCAACGGAACCGAAAGAATAAAAAGAGTTGCTAACCGGCGACTCTTTAACTGAGATAATTAGACCGGGAGGAAGTCCAAGTGAATGAACTTAAGTTAGCCTCTGAAAAACGTCTCAGATTATTTTCCGGCCGGGCTTACCCAGAATTAGCCGAAGAGGTTGCAAAAGAACTTGGCATTCCATTAACTCCAACATCTGCTTATGATTTTTCAAATGGTGAAATCTTTGTTCGATTTGAAGAGAGCGTGCGCGGAAGTGATGCGTTTGTAATTCAAAGTCATAGTTCACCAGTTAACAAACACATAATGGAACAGTTGATTATGGTGGACGCACTTAAACGTGCATCGGCAAAAAGAATTACGGTGGTTACTCCATTTTATGGTTACGCCAGACAAGATAAAAAACATCAAGGCCGCGAACCGATTTCAGCCAGATTAATGGCAGATCTTTTTAAAACTGCCGGAGCTGATCGAATAATGTGCGTTGATTTACACACCTCACAAATTCAGGGATTTTTTGATGGTCCAGTTGATCATTTATTTGCATTGCCACTTCTAACAAATTACGTCGGTCGAAAAGTTGATCGCTCTAGATTGACAATTGTTTCGCCAGATTCTGGCCGGGTTCGTATGGCTGAACGTTGGAGTGAAATGTTAGGCGGAGCATCAATCGCGTTCATTCATAAAACTCGTGATCCAAAAGTTCCAAATGAATCTGTGACTGGCAGAGTGGTTGGTGAAGTTTCCGGAAAAACTTGTGTAGTTATAGATGACATGATTGATACCGCTGGCACTATTACTAAGGCGGTTGATGCACTAACTGCTGAAGGTGCCAAAGAGGTAATCGTTGCCTCTACTCACGCTGTGTTATCTGGCCCAGCAGTTGAAAGATTAAAAAATTCCAAAGTCAGTGAGGTTGTCGTTACAAATACTTTGCCAATTGAAGATGAAAAGAGATTTGATAATTTAACGGTGCTTTCAATTGCGCCACTTATTGCCAGGGCCATAAAAGAGGTCTTTGAAGATGGTTCGGTAACAAGTTTGTTTGATGGTCGCGCTTAATCAATTTATAATCAATTTAATATAAATTTGTATTCGATTTGTAATCGATTTGTGAATTAGCCAGTTCTTTCGCTACCCTAACGCTCCACTACGGCGAGGGTTAAACACCGTAATCGACGAGAACAGGAAAAAGTAAATGGCTGAGATTTCAATTAATGGCAAACGCCGCACTGAATTTGGAAAAGGTGCCGCAAGACGCACCAGACGAGATGGATTTATTCCAGCGGTAATTTATGGCCACGGCGAGAAACCACAACATGTTTCATTGCCTTCTAAAGAATTAGGTGTCGCTCTAAAAACTTCTAACGTTTTGTTAGATGTTGTACTTGGCGATGCAACTGAATTAACTCTGCCAAAATCTATTGCTCGCGATCCTTTGACTGGTTCGCTAGAGCATGTGGACTTAGTAATTGTTCGTCGCGGTGAGAAGGTCGTGGTTTCTGTTCCAGTACATGCAATCGGTGATTACGATCGCGATGGAATTTTGGAACACGTTAACAACACAATTGAAGTTGAAGTTGAAGCGACATCGATTCCAGAATTCTTAACTCTAGATATGGCAGGCTTGAAAGCTGGCGAATCTATTTCGGCAGATAAGGTGCAACTACCAGAAGGTGTTGTTCTAAAGAGCGATCCAAAACTTACCGTTGTTCACTTGTCACTCAAATCTGCTGAAGAAGAGATTGTTCCAGTTGCTGCTGCTCCAGTTGAAGGCGAAGGCGCTGTTCCGGCTGAAGGCGATGCAGCAGCTGCTGCTCCGGCGGCTGGTAAGGATGCTGCCGCTGCCGGTAAAGAAGCACCCGCTGCTGCCGCTAAAGATGCTGGCGCGAAACCTAAAAAGTAAAACTTCAGTACCAGTTTAAATTAGGTTTTTTCGTACTAGCACTTTAAAACAAACTAAAGTTTTGCCATGTTATTTGCACGCGCTAAAGATTCCCAAACTTGGTTAGTTGTCGGTTTAGGAAATCCAGGCACTAAGTACCAAAACACCAGACACAACATTGGGCAACTCGCATTAGATGCTCTCGCCGGTGATAACAAATATGAAAAACATAAATCTGGCATGTTGGTCTGCACCAAAAAACTTGGTGAAGTAAAACTTTTATTGGCAAAGTCAACTGGATTTATGAATGAAACTGGAGTACCAACAAAATCTTTAGCAAGTTTTTATAAGATTTCAAGCAATAATTTAGTCGCCATTCATGATGAATTAGATCTGCCTTTTAATAGTCTGCGAATTAAAGTTGGCGGTTCAGATAATGGCCACAATGGCTTGAAATCTTTAACTACACATTTTGGCGCTGATTATTATCGAATTCGACTTGGTATTGGTCGACCATCAAATCAAATGGATCCGGCAGATTATGTATTACAAAAGTTTTCGCAAAGTGAGAGCAAGCAGATACTTGATTTTTCTATTACCGCAGCGCAGGCGATTGAAACCTTGGTATTAGATGGCTTATCTAAAGCGCAAACCCAATTTAACGATTAGAAATCAGCCAGTATTTCGCAATCCTGCGGCTACACCATTAATTGTTAACAACAAACCGCGAATTAATGCCGGATCAGCAGCTTGCGGATTATTACTTCTAACTTTCTTTAAAAGCGAAACTTGCAATAAATGCAGTGGTGCTAAATAAGTTTCACGCACCTGCAAAGTTCTAGCCAAAATCGGTTGTTTATCCAGTATTCGCTTGGATTTAGTTAGTTTTAAAAGTTCATCAACGGTTAGTTCAAATTCGGTGCGAATTTTTTCAAAAATATAGTGAAGTTCTGGTTTTACTAAAGTTGAAACATAGTTTGATGCAGTTTTTAAATCTGTTTTAGCTACGGTCATTTCCACATTTGAAATAAAGGTTTTAAAGAAGTGCCAATCGGTCAACATCTGCCGCAGCATTTTGGTTTGCCCAGCTTCGCGGGCGGCTTTTAATCCTGATCCAACTCCATACCAACCGGGAATAATTTGGCGAGATTGAGTCCAGCCAAATACCCAAGGAATAGCTCGCAAACTTTCTAAACCTTGTTTTTCGCCGGGGCGATTACTAGGTCTTGAACCTAAAAACAGATTACCTAGTTGTTCAACTGGGGTAGATTGATAAAAATAATCTGGCAAATTGGAATCTTGTAAAAGTTCTTTGTAACTTTTGAAAGCATTTTGTGAAACTAAATCCATAGTTTCACTCCACGCGCTTAAAGAATTTTCACTCTGTCTTGGTTTGCGATTCAAAATTGTCGCTTCTAATGCACCAGCAAGTGTTAACTCTAAATTTTCTCTGGCTAAAGCGGGCAAGCCATACTTATCGGAAATTACTTCGCCTTGTTCAGTCATTTTGATTTGGCCATCAACTGTTCCGTATGGCAAAGCGATTAATGCATCATAAGTTGGCCCACCACCTCGACCAACAGAACCACCTCGGCCGTGGAAAATTCTTAATCGAACACCATATCGTTTTGCAACATCACGTAAAACTCTTTGCGCTTTGTGAATTTGCCATTGGCTAGTGGTGATACCGGCATCTTTATTGGAATCAGAGTATCCAAGCATTATCTCTTGCATATCACCGCGGGATTTAACAATTTTTCTATATAACTCATTTGATAGTAACTCTTCCAGAATCTGAGCAGCACTTTCTAATTCGGTAGTAGTTTCAAGTAGTGGTGCAAAACCGATTGCGGCACTTACCGCATTTGTTGCTGAATCAATCTTTATTAAACCTGCTGCTCGCGCGATTATTACCGCAGCAAAGACATCTTTTGCAGATCTAGTCATAGAGATTATGTATGTTTCAATGACTTCTGAGCCAAATTTGTCGATTAGTTCTGCAATCGCTTTAAAACTTTGCCAAGTTCTTTTGGCGTCAGCGTCAAGATTTTTTGGGTCAAAATTCTTCTCAAATTGCTGATCATTAAGCAGCGCAATTATCTGATTTTGATTGAAATTTGGAATCATTTGTTCCAATAAATATTGATGCGCTTTTGCATGTTCGCGCACATCCATCACCGCATGTGTTAAACCAAAGGCTTTCACTGTTCGAATTAATTTTGCTAGTTGCCCGTTAGCGATCAATGAACCTTGGTTTTGCGATAAGGATTTAGCCATCAACTCTAAGTCAGCCAGTAAATCTTTTGTTGATTGATAATCGCGCCCTGGCTCGTGCGCCTTATTTTCAGCGTGACGTTTTTGAGTTAGTAAAAGTTTGTGTCTAATTGCTGTCGCTTTTAACCGATATGGTTCCTCAGCATTGATTCTTCTAAATCTTGCTTCAATTTCTGGTAATAGTTTTAAATCGGTTTCAACTGATTTTAGAAGTTCTGCCGATACATCAACCAAGCGAGTTGATACCGACAAAGATTGACGCAATTCATCTAATTGTCGAAGTAATACTCGAATAAAATGTCCGGTTTGTAACACAATCGCTGATTTTGTTACCTCGGCAGTTACATTTGGATTACCGTCGCGATCGCCTCCAATCCAAGTTCCAAAACGAAGTGGACGCCAATCTAGAGTTGGGGCGAAATCTAATTTAGATAAATGTTGCTCTAATTCCGTTAAAACTTCAGGAACGGTATTAGTGAATAAGTCATCTAAGTAGTAGAGCGCATTTACCGCTTCATCTAATGGTTCTGGTTGCCCAAGGCGTAATTCATCGGTCTGCCAAAGTAAATCTATTGTTTCTGCCAGTTGCGTTAAAACGGATGGTGAAATGGAATCAGATTGAGTGCTGTTTGTTCCAAGTAGTTCTCCAATTTTTGTAAGTTTAGAAAGCACAGATCTACGTGCCGCTTCAGTTGGGTGAGCGGTAAATACTGGCCGAATTGATAATTGCGATAGCCATTCAGCTAACTCAGTACTTGAAAATTGCCCATTATTTTTTGCGGTTTGAATTCTATCTATCGCCTGTGTTAACCAACTTCCAGAAGAACCTTCTTGTTCTTGCAAAATTCTGGCACGGTGTACTTGTTCTGCGATGTTGGCTAAGTTAAAAAAATTATTAAATGCTCTAACTAATTCGATGATTTGCTCGGCTGATATATTTTCAAGTCGCTGTTCTATTTGGGATTTAGATTTTTTATTTTCGGCAATCTTTCTAACTTCTAGGCGTACTTCTTCGACTAATTCAAATAGTTGGTCACCACCTTGACGTTTTAAGGTTTGACCAAGCAACTCACCTAGTTGGCGAACATTTCTTCTTAAATCAATATCGTTTGCCGGCACGGCGTAATCATTCCATCTCCATGTAACCTCATCTCATCTGATTGGAACCCTAGAGATTAAATAGATGTAAAATTTGTATTACTAGCACCCCCCTCTTTTTAAGAGCGGGGGTTTTAGGCGTTGTGTTGTGTAAGAAGTTATAGGTAAGCAATAGAACAGAGGGGAGGTTAAGAAAAGTGGCTCGTGCTATCTCAAAAACTGATAAATCAAATCAACAGTTAATGGCAAAAGTTTTGGCAGATATCAAAGAACAAATCGGCAGTAAGAAGATTATTGATTTAAAAACTTTGGTAGCACCGATTTCGCTGCATCCATTTATTGTCAAAGAGTTATCAAATGATGGATTCCTGTTGGTAGTAGTGGCAAATTCCAATTTAGCTAACGACTTGGCTAAGCAATTAGAGTATTTTTTTGAAAAAGCAAAAATATCGATTTTCCCAAGTTGGGAAACTTTGCCACATGAGCGGTTGAGTCCAAAGCCAGATACTGTTACAAACCGGCTAAAAACTTTAGATCAACTTAATTCAAATCAGATCAAGATTTTAATCACGACAGTAAGAGCATTGATTTCACCAATCTTGGTTAAATCAAAAGTAATTCCGAAAATGAAAATAGAAGTTAATGATAAATATTCCCGTGAAAATTTGATAACGCAATTACTCAAATTTGGATTTGTTAGAACGGATTTGGTTGAGCATCGTGGTGAGTTTGCAGTTCGTGGTGGAATTATTGATATTTTCCCAGCTGATTGCACCGTTCCAATCAGAATTGATTTCTTTGATGATGTCGTAGAAAAAATAGATTACTTTGAAGTTGCAAATCAAAGAACTATCTCTACTGATTTAAAACAAATTGAAATTTATCCCGTTCGGGAATTAATGATTGAAGATGGTCAGTATTTTGAGGGAGTTGAGGCGTTTGCTAAAAAGCTAATAAAGAAATGTTATTCGCTGATTGATTTTCTACCTAAGAAATCAGTTATATCTCAAATTGATACACCACGATTAAATGCCAGAGCGCGAGAGCTAATTGAGACTGATGCCGAATTTGCCCAAGCAAAGTGGGGGAACTTAGCTTGGGGTGAAACCAGAGATGACACTCCAGCTGAACAACAATTTGGTTATTTTCAATTATCCGATTTGATAGTCGATGCTACAAAAGAAAATATTGATTTATTTGAACTAAATGAATTTGCGCAAAAGGAAAATGATTTTTCATTAAAAAATTATGAAAAAGCACCAAGTTACAGCGGTGATATCCGTAAATTTTTTACAGAAATTGAAGCGACT
>CAXBQO010000044.1:0-8015 GCA_963977945.1 uncultured bacterium | reverse complement strand
TGAAGCAACATTAAAAGACTGGGATTTTGCCGCCGGCGGTTTAATTGCGACTGAAACAGGTGCCAAAATTTCTGGTCGTCACGGTAAAAAACCTGACTCAGAGATGGTGATTTGTGCTGGTCCAACTTTGCACAGCGAGTTGGTCAAAATAATCGATTAACCGGCTTATTTGGCGAAATCTAGAGAGGAATTTGCTGACGCTTTGTTCGCTGTGGCAAGATACGGCGTTGCTTAATTGGGTCATAACTTAACTAACTTAATTAGCAGAAATAAAAATCATAATTTGAAAATTGAGGTTAAATCAGAATGAATCGTTTAGACGCAATCGACTCAAAGTCACTTCGTTCTGACATTCCAACATTTCGCCCAGGGGATGAATTAAAAGTTCACGTTAAAGTTATTGAAGGTAACAAGAGCCGTGTTCAGGTATTTCAAGGCGTCGTCATCAGTCGATCAGGTGCCGGAGTTCGCGAATCATTCACAATTCGTAAAATTTCTTACGGCGTTGGAGTAGAACGTACTTTCCCAGTTCACACCCCAATCATTGAGAAAATCGAAGTTGTTCGTAAAGGCGAAAGTCGTCGGGCAAAGTTGTATTTCCTAAGAAACCTAACTGGCAAAGCAACCAAAATTAAAGAACGCCGTGGTGCAGATGGTGAATTAACGGTCGAGGCACAATATGTTGCAGCAGTTGCCGAAACTGCCAAAGTTGAAATTAAAGCTGAACCAGAAGTTGCCGCAGCTGAAGAAGCGAGCGGTGATGTGAAAGTAGTAACCGCAAAAACTGATTCAGCAGAATCTAAAGCTTAAAAACAAATAATGTTCAAGAAGGGTTCACTCCTTCGTGAAATTCCGGTAATAGTAATTACCGCACTAATTGCCTCATTAATTATAAAAAGTTTTTTAATTCAATTTTTCTATATTCCATCTGGTTCGATGGAAAACACCCTTCAAGTTGGCGATCGAATTGGCGTGAATAAGTTTGGATCATTAATTTCTGAGATAAAACGTGGCGAAGTGGTGGTTTTTCGAGATCCAGATTTATGGCTTGGCACAGTTGAGCCAGAAACAGGTTCAAAATTAGTAACCACAATTAAAAGCGGATTAATTACAGTTGGTGTTATTCCAGATCCGGCGAAACAATTTTTAATTAAACGTGTAATCGGAGTCGGTGGTGACACCGTGATTTGTTGTAATAAAGATGGAAAGTTAACGGTCAATGGTGAGGCAATTTCCGAGCCATATATTTATTCGGGAAATTCTGCGAGTGACTCTAATTTCAATGTAAAAGTTCCAAAAGGATTTATTTGGGTTATGGGGGATCATCGCGCAGCAAGTGCTGATTCCAGGTTTCATACCGATGATGTGAATCAAGGAATGGTGCCACTAAATAAAGTTGTGGGGCGGGCAATAGTGAAAGTTTGGCCAATAAAAGACATCGGCACATTGCCGGCAGGTAAGTCACTAAAACAACTTCCAGTAATCAAGAATCCCTAAAAGTTAGGCAGTTGGTGCCTAAAAAATGATTGAGCGAACTTTGCTATCTGCCGGCATCAGCAAAATTGCTGGCGTGGATGAGGCTGGCCGTGGACCATGTGCTGGTCCGCTTGTAATTGCCGCAGTGATTTTGCCTGCCCCAACTTCCGAAACATGGAAAGAAATAAATGATTCGAAAAAGTTAACTGAATCAAAACGAGAAGAGTTATTTAATTTAATAACAGAAAATTGCGTTGCGCACTGCATTATTGAAATTTCCGCTGCTGAGATTGATTCAAAGGGTTTACATAAGTGCAACATCGAAGGAATGCGGCGCGCAATTCAAGGATTACAAATTAGCGCGGAATATGTGCTTACAGATGGTTATGCGATACCAGGTTTAGAACAACCAAATTTGGCGGTGTGGAAAGGTGATCAAGTATCAGTCACGGTAGGAGCAGCTTCAATCTTGGCAAAGGTTTATCGAGATCGATTAATGACTGAATTATCTTTGAAATTCCCCGGTTATGGCTTGGAACAACACAAGGGCTACATCACCGCCGAACACACAGCCGCTCTAAAAAAACTGGGGGTCAGTGAAATCCATCGGAAATCTTTTGCAAATGTGGCTGAACTTCTAAACAAATAACTTTGATTCACAAAAAGTTTAATAGCAAATAAAAACCTAGCTATATATGGCCACGCTTGCGCAGTGGCAAATATTAAAAGTTCTCACAATATAAATCTGGGCAGATTCGGTGAGGAAAAAGTAGCGCATTACCTAACTGAACGGCGCTATAAAATTTTAGATCGAAATTGGCGCTGTCAAAGTGGTGAAATTGATTTGATCGCTAAATCTCCGGCAGGAACAATAGTTTTTATTGAAGTAAAAACCAGAATGAATAATTCATTTGGTCACCCGCTCGAATCCATTGATTCCATCAAACAAGGTCGACTTACTCGACTTGCTAGAAATTGGTTACGGGTAAATAAATTTGGTGCCAGAGAGTATCGAATCGATTGTGCGGCGGTGACTCTTGCGCCTGAATTAAAAATTGATTATCGAATCGGCGTTATTTGATGCCAGCAATAAAAATAAATTCTGTTGCATTGCTTGGTTTGAGTGGAACTGCAATCGAAATCGAAGTTGATATCTCAGATGGTTTACCTAACTACACATTATTAGGTTTACCAGATTCGGCGTTACTTGAAGCTCGAGATCGAGTTCGATCTGCACTTCAAAATAGTGGTTATAGCTGGCCCAATCGAAAAATCACAATCTCACTTTCACCAGCTTGGTTACCTAAAAGCGGATCCAATTTTGATCTACCTATTGCAATCGGATTACTTCTTAGTTCCAGAGCAATAGCCGATACCGATTTTTCTAAAGATTTATTCTTAGGTGAACTTGGATTAAATGGACAACTTCGGTCAGTGCGCGGCGTACTTCCGGCTTTGCTCTTCGCCAAACAATGTGGATTTCGCCGAGTTTATATACCTAAGGAAAATTTAGCCGAAGCTAATTTGATATCTGGGTTACAAATTTACGGTTTTAATTCGCTCATTGAATTAGTTGAGTTTCTTCATACTGGCCATTATCAAAATCTGGAAAGCAATAATTTTAAAACCGAGGATGAAATCCCATTAATAGATTTTGCAGATATTTCTGGACAAAAAAATGCCAAGTTTGCACTTCAAATCGCTGCCGTTGGTGGTCATCACGCATTATTAATTGGTCCACCTGGGGCAGGGAAAACAATGTTGGCACAGGCACTTCCCGGAATTCTTCCGACATTAGATTCGCAAACTTCACTTGAAGTAACCAGCCTTCATTCAATTGCAGGTAGCAATAGAAATATTTATTCAAACATTGCTCCATTTATCGCACCACATCACACCACAACTGCAACAGCATTGGTTGGCGGGGGATCACAGGTAATTAAACCGGGGGCGATTTCACTTGCTCATCACGGAATTTTGTTTATTGATGAAGCGCCAGAATGTAAACCGGGAATTTTAGATTCGCTTAGACAACCGTTGGAAACTGGCACAGTAACTATTACTCGCGCGATTGGTAGCGTTACATATCCGGCTAATTTTCAGTTGGTTTTGGCAGCAAATCCATGCCCATGCGGAAAATTTTCAGGAAGAGGTCGCGGTTGCGGTTGCTCTCAATTACAAATCCGCAGGTATCTAAACAAACTATCAGGTCCGTTATTAGATCGTATCGATTTAAAACTATTTGTAGAGCAACCAACCAGAGCAGAGCTTTCAAACATAAATCAAACCGATGTGCCATCAAGTGCTGATTTAAGAAAACAAGTTGAAAACGCTAAAGCAAAAAGCACTGCCAGATTTAACTCATTCCCGTGGAAAACCAATAGCCAGATTCCAACCAGATATTTAAGAACTGAATTTGTAGCGGAAAAATCTGGGATGACTTTTCTGCATGCGGAGCTAGATAAAGAGCGAATTAGCGCTCGAGGTTTTCATAAAGTTCTACGCACTGCGTGGAGCATCGCAGATTTACAACAAACTCCCAGACCAAATAAAGAACAGATTCAACTGGCATTTAATTTAAGGACTGCAGGTGAGTTAGATTGAATGAATTCTCTGCCAGGTTACTTCTCTTTAATGCAATCGAACCTGGTTCACCATTTTGGGGTAAATACATATCGGAATTTGGCGCTCTTGATACTTACAAAAAGATAATTTCTGAATATAAATTTCCGGTTGAAATCAAATGCAACCTCATCAAAGAAAAATTGCTTTGTCTAAATCCTAAAGATCTTGAATCAGAGATCTCAAAAGCCGAGTCTGATTTTCTAACTCCAGAAAATCAATTTTGGCCGCAGCAATTTTCAGATCTACCAAACCCACCAATTGGCTTGATTGCTAAAGGCAATTTAGACAATTTAAAAACTCTTGCAAATGCAGTTTCGATAGTCGGTACTAGAAATCCCACCTCATATGGAACACGAATTGCCGAAGAATTTTCTGCCGCTTTTGCCGATAGAGATTTTGCAGTTATTAGCGGTGGCGCTTATGGAATCGATGCCAGCGCTCATCACGGTGCGATTGCCGCGTCTGGAATTACAGTTGCAGTCTTAGCCAGTGGAATAAATAAAACCTACCCAGTTGGCAATCAAAGATTGTTTTCACAGATTTTAAAAGATGGCTTATTAATTTCAGAATTAATGCCAAATGAAGTTGCAATGCCATTCAGATTCCTAGTTCGTAATCGTTTGATTGCAGCACTAGGAAAAGCCACAATTGTTATTGAAGCTGCTGCCCGCAGTGGATCAATTCGTACCGCGACAGATGCAGCGCAAATATTTCGTCCAGTTTTTGCAGTTCCGGGTCGAATTTCATCAGCACAAAGCGATGGTTGTCATAGATTGATTGCAGATCATGTGGCAGAAATTGTCACTGGCGTCGATGATGTAATCAATCTTTTATCACCAATGCAACCGCTATTAGATGAGACAATGACGCAATGAGTAATTTCCAATGTGGTTTTGTGGCGGTGGTTGGTAGACCAAACACCGGAAAATCCACATTGGTCAATGCATTAGTCGGGAAAAAAGTAGTTATTACCTCTCATCATCCAAATACCACCAGAAATTCAATTCGCGGAATCGCAAATGGCGACGGGTTTCAAATAATTTTGGTAGATACCCCAGGAGTTCATAAACCTAAAACACTTTTAGGGACACGGTTGAATCAAATGGTTACCGAGAACATTTCAGATGTCGATGCCGTGATTATTTGTCTGCCAGTTGATGAAGAAATTGGGTCAGGAGATAAATATTTAATTGATCAACTACCGGAAAAGGTAAATATCTATGTTGCCTTAACCAAAATAGATAAAGTGGCTAAGCCAAACGTGGCAAATAAACTCATCGAAATTTCAAAGTTAGAGACAGAAGTAAAGCGAAATTTTGCCGAGATTGTGCCGATATCGGCTAAGAAAAATGATCAAGTTGAGAAGTTAAAGCAACTGATAACCAAAAGCTTGCCTATTGGTCCGGCTCTTTATCCCAATGACAGCGTTGTAGATTTAACGGAAGAGCAACACATTGCTGACTTAGTTCGCGAAGCAGCCATTGAAAAACTATATGAAGAATTACCGCATTCAGTAATGGTGCAAGTCGATGAAATTAAACGACGCACTGATAAACCATTGATTGATATTTTCGCCAGCCTTTATGTAGAAAGAGATAGCCAAAAAGGAATAATTATTGGCCCGAAAGGAGATAGATTAAAAGAGATTGGAATTGCAGCGAGAAGTGAGATTGAAAAATATTTAAATCAAAAAGTCTTTTTAAAATTACAGGTTAAAGTGGCTAAAGACTGGCAGCAAGACCCTAAATTGCTACAAAAACTTGGGTTTACGCAACCGGTTTCCGACTAGCAAAGTAAGAACCAATTAAAACCAGCGGTAAACCAAGAACAATTCCCAAAGTAATTGGCTCTGACAAAATAATTATTCCCAGCACAACTGCAACCGCAGTATTTAAATAAGTAACCAAAGATGCTCGTGGTGGTCCGATTTCGGCAATCACTTTGAAAAACATTGTGAATGCCAGCGCTGTGCAAAGAACTCCTAATCCAATTACCGAGAGAACAACTTGAACACTCGGCATCTGAGTAGGACGCTGCACAATTGCAAAAGGTAAAAAAACAATTGAAGTAATAATCATCGCCCAAGTGTTAAGTGCTAAACCTGGCACCTCTGGAATCCTGCGATTGACCATATTAATTGCGTAGGCATAACCCATAGATGCAATCAGCACCATTGCAATTGAAATTAAATCTGAGTTACCGGTAACAGATTCCAAACCCACAACTGCAATAACTCCAATAAAACCCACAATGAGTCCAAATAATCTGGATTTATGCCAAACGGTTTTGTCACCAAAAATTGAAGCGAGTATCGCGGCCCAAATCGGGGTAGTGGCGATTAATAATCCAGTAAGACCTGAGTTTATTTTTTGTTCAGCATGAGTAATCAAATACCAAGGTCCAATTAATTCACAAGCAGAATAAAGTAATAAAAATGGCCAGCGTTTAATTGGCAACCAAAATATTGAACGTTTGATTGCTAGTGGAGCTAATAGCAGAGCGCCAATTAAAGTTCTGGAAATAACAATTACCGATGGTTCTAATTCACCTACCGCAACTTTAAGAAACAGATAGGGAATACCCCAAAGCAGACCAACTATTCCGAAATTTACCCAACCAGTTTTACTCATAACGTTGTTTGAATAAATTTCGCACAATCTTGATATAAAACTTGAGAATCATTTGTCACGGTGGCTAAATTAAAAAAGCCATGAATTTGACCTGCATAATCTTTGTAAACAACTTTATTGCCAGCAGCTTCTAACAAATTGGCATAGTTTTTACCATCGTCAACTAGTGGATCATTTTCGGCAGTAAGAATTATTGCGGCTGGCAAATTTGCATAATTTTTTTCTGCAGCCGGAACTGCATATTTATTTGCTCGATCATTGGTATTTGGTAAGTATGCATTCCAAAACCAGCGCATTGCTTGAGTACTTAAATTAAATCCCGTGGCAAAAGTTTTTGCACTCTGGTAGTTCATTTCAAAATCTAGGCATGGGTAAATAAGCAATTGAAATGCCAATTTTCCCAATTTAGTATCGCGATTTTTTAAAGCCACCGCCGCGGCTAAATTACCACCGGCGCTATCGCCACCCACACCGATTTGATTTGGATTAATTCCTAATTTGCTACAGTTTTTAAAGACCCATTCCAGCGTCGCAAAACAATCATCAAATGGCACTGGAAATGGATGCTCTGGTGCCTTTTGATATTGCACCGCGACAATCGTCAATTTACCTAGGTTTGCAATATTTCTTAGCGCGTATTCGTATGTATCTAAAAAGTTTGTGGTCCACCCGCCACCATGGAAAAAAACTAAACCAGGGGTATTTGTTTCGTTTGTACTTCGGTAAATTCGAATTGGTAAATCAGCAGTTGGCCCTGGAATATTTTTGTGTTCAACCAAATAAATATCTGGCAATTTGGCGGCAAGAATTGGATGATTTTGTGTGCCAGCGCGAAAAACGCTTATGGGAACTTGAAAAACTTCCGGCAAATTTGCGGCAGCTCTTAGCTTTAAAAATTCTTGAATCTCTGGCTTTAATGGCACAGCGGATTATAACTTTCCTGAAGTTAAACCTTTGATTACCTCTTTGGCTTGAATTTTTACTTGTTCTAAGTCACTTAATCGTTTTAAGCCATTCATTTGTTGAAACATTCTATGGTTTTTTGCAAAGTGTGATTTATTTCGATCTAAATAATCCCAATACAAAGTGGTGAAAGGGCAAGCACTTTCTCCGGTGCGTAGTTTTGGATCAAATTTACAACTTTTGCAGTAGTCACTCATTTTAGAAATGTAGGCACCACCTGAGATATATGGCTTGGTCATCATTTTTCCGCCGTCGGCATGCATCCCCATTCCAATTACATTTGGAACCATTACCCAATCCGTGGCATCAATAAATCCTGAT
>CAXBQO010000043.1:0-8075 GCA_963977945.1 uncultured bacterium | reverse complement strand
ACATTTCTGGTAACCGCTCTACTTTTATTAACTCTTGATTTACGCGGTTTTAATATTGCAGCGCAAGTAAGAAGTGCCACGCAAACAGTTTTATCTCCCTTTGAAAAATTCACCAACAAAATATTTTCACCGGTCGGATCTTTTTTCGGAAATCTTAAAAATTTAAGTTCAAGTCGTAAACAAATTGATGAGCTAAAACTTGAAGTGGAAAAATTAACGGCGCAATCAGCATTAAATGAAGATGTCGCTGGACAATTAAAACAATTGCGTGGCGTCTTAGATTTAGCCAGTCGTGGAAATTATCAAGTTGTAAGTGCGCGCGTAATTAACAAAGGAGCAGCCGCTCCATTTAAACAAACTATCAAGATTGATGTTGGTAGTAGTTCTGGTGTTGAAAAAAATATGACAGTAATTAATGAAGCTGGGTTAGTTGGCGTAGTGAAATCAGTTTCAGACGATTCAGCGATTGTGTTGCTGATGAGTGATCCAACTTTCAAAGTGGGAGTAAGAATTGCTAGTACTCAAAGTGTTGGTGTTTTATCTGGCGAAGGTGGCGATAATTTTATTTTTCAATTACTAGATCCAACTGGTGAAATTAAAGTTGGTGATGTTTTGATTGCCCGTGGTTCAGATGGTGGTCGACCATTTGTGCCAGGAGTTCCGGTTGGAATCGTGACTTCAATATTTTCTAATCCAAATGCAATTACTCAAACCGCCGATGTTAAATCAATGGCTAATCTAAATTCGCTAGGAGTGGTTTCAGTAGTCACCGCGGCGCCAAAAAATGATCCAAGAGATTCACTCGTTCCAAAAATATTTTTGCCACGTATCGCTGATACGGCAACAGCAGTCGCAAATCCATCTGCTTCACCTTCAGCCAAACCTTCACCAACTAAAAAATAAAAATGAATGCTGCCCGAGTAAGCAAGTTATTTTCTGCTCTAATCTTTATCTATTTGCTACAAATTCTGGTGATTTGCCGAATTGATTTGCCATTTGGTTCCTTTGATTTATTTCTGCTCACTTCATTGGTTTTTATTTCGTTAGCAGATCGAATCGGTGCGGTGTCTATTGGATTTATAAGTGGATTATTGATGGATTTAACCCCCGGCTTGGATTCGCCAATTGGTCAGTGGATGTTGATTATGACTGTAATTAGCTGGTTAATTTCGGTAAATCGCGAAAGTATCGGAACTTTCGAAGATACTCCGCTGATATTCATTGCGGTGATATCAATTTCAATTGCGGTTTCATTAATCTCATACCTGTTATTGAGTTGGGTATTAGGTGAGACCACCGGCGATTTATTACAAAATCTAAAAGTAATTCTGTTTGAAACAATGTGGAGTTTTGCGCTGTTACCGCTTTTACTTCCACTGATTATGAAAATAAATAGATTTGCCCAAAGTAATCTGGAACGGGTATGAGAAGTAGCAGAAGTTCATTAAATCTTTTTGTATTACAAACCTTAATATTTTCAGTACTAATTGCCTTACTGGGCCGCCTATTTTTTATGCAGGTAGTCGATAGCAATCGTTACAAATCTGCAGCGCTAAATATTCAAAGTCGCGACATTGTTACACCTGCTGCTCGTGGTGCCATTACCGACATTAACGGAATTCCAATGGTGGTGGATTTACCTGGATTAGTAGTTTCAGTTAATCGTATAACCATAGATAAATTGCCCGACAAGGGAATCGAAGTTTTATCTCGCACCGCCACATTACTTACCTTGCTTTATAGCGATATTTATCAACGCACGAGGTTGTGTACGGAATTACCAAAAGATAATCGTGCCGGTTGTTGGAACGGAACTAAGTACCAACCAATTCCAATCGTTGGAAATGTTGATCGGGATTTAGCCTTAAAAATTATGGAAAATGCCGAGCTTTATCCCGGAATCGAAGTATCAACGGTTCCGATTCGAAGCTACCCCTCACTTAAAGGTGAGAATGCCGCTCACGTTTTGGGATATGTCGGCTCTGTAACCGATGAACAATTAAATGATCCATCGCAAAATTATTATCGAAATGAAAACGTTGGAAAAACTGGGTTAGAGATTGAGTATGACCAATACTTGCGCGGAATTCCAGGAATTAAAACTTTAATTGTAAATCGCAAAGAATTAGTAACTAAGCAAGATCAAAATACTAAGGCAATCGCTGGCAATAATTTAATTACAAATATCGACGCCAAATTACAAGCCGCTACTGAAAAAGCATTAGCAAATGCAATTCGTCGTGCCAAAGCAAATGGATATCGGGGCGATTCTGGTGGCGCGGTGGTGTTGGATGTAAAAACTGGACAGGTGTTAGCGATGGCTTCATATCCAACTTATGATCCATCAATTTGGCAGCGGGGATTAACAGTTCAACAAGCTGAAGATTTATTTAGTGAGAAAACTGGAATTCCTGCGCTTTCTCGACCATTGCAAGGTTTGTTTGCACCGGCTTCAACTTTTAAATCTATTTCTGTGGTCGCAGCGGCAAGTGCTGGTTATGGATTAGATGCGACATATAACTGCCCAGCATCAGTTGATATTGGTAATCGAACATTTAAAAACTTTGACAGCATCGCTGCTGGTCGTTTAACGCTTGAACAAGCAATTGCAATTTCCTGCGACAGTCTTTGGTATCAAATTGCGTATAACGAATGGGTTCGAGACGGTGGATTAAAACCAATTTCAAAACCTAATGATTATTTTTTTACCGCAGCTCGTGAATTTGGAATCGGCAAGAAGACCGGAATCGATTTACCAAGTGAATTAGGTGGGCGAAATCCAGATCGCCAATGGAAACAAGACTGGTATGACCAAAACAAGGATTATTTCTGCAATTACAAAGACCGAGCTGATAAATCACAATTGACTGCATATCTAATTGGAATCGCACGCGAAAACTGTATAGACGGAAACAAAGTGCGCGCCGGTGATGCAGTGAACTTTTCAATTGGTCAAGGTGATTTACTTGTTACGCCACTAAAACTTGCCCAAATTTATGCCGGTATTGCAAACAATGGCGTTATGTATCAACCACAAGTTGCGAAAGCAATTGTTGACACCAAAGGAAAAGTTTTAACAGAGTTTAAGCCGGTCAACGCTGGAACGGTTCCAGCAAAGCCTGAGGTCTGGAATTTTCTACACACCGCGCTTCGTGCAGTTGTAACTCGTGGAACAGCTGCCGGAAGTTTTGCTGGATTTCCAGTTCCCGTAAGTGGCAAAACCGGAACAGCGCAGGTACAAGGAAAAAATCCAAATGGATCGGCTAAAGATGACACTTCTTGGTTTGCGTCTTTTGCGCCATCTAATGATCCGCAATATGCAGTGGTAATGATGGTCAGCCAAGGTGGATTTGGTGCATCAACATCTGGTGTTGGCGTGCGAGAAATTTATGAAGCACTCTTTGGCGTGGTGGGAAATAAAGTTGATCCAACTAAAGCAATTTTTCCAAATGGAGTTCCGACAAATATTCCGGCGGTAAATATGAAATTAGCGGCGAGCGCAAAACTTGATACAACTGGAATAAAAATAAATGTAACTAAGGTTGTCAAATGAGTTTGTTGTCATCTGGGAACATTAAAAATAGAACTAGCCGGATGCGGATTCGCTTTGGCGAGTTTGATGTTTTGCTAAGTATTGCTGTGGGGGGATTATTAATAATTGGTGCAATCTTGGTTTTGGCTGGAACCCGTGAATGGTTTAAAGCAAATGGATTAGATCCGCAGTATTACTTCAAACGTCATGTAATAAATATTGTGATTGGTTTGCTGTTGGCATACGGAACCACATTGATTGATTATCGATTATTACGCGCTTACACCCCAATTGTTTGGGGAGTAGGTGTCATTGGTTTGATATTAGTTTTAATACCTGGTGTAGGTTCCACAATTCATGGTGCAAAAGCCTGGATCTCACTACCGGGCGGATTTCAATTTCAACCAGCAGAGCTTGCAAAAATTTCTATCATCATCGGAATGTCAATGATTTTGGCAGAACAAGCCGATAGACATAATGATCCAGAAGATAAAGATGTATTACAAGCACTTTTAGTTGCTGCTATTCCAATTATTTTAATTATGTCGCAACCAGATTTAGGAACAGTTTTAATTATTTCTGCTGCGGTGGTCGCGATTATTGCAATCTCTGGCGCGAAAATTCGTTGGGTAGCGGGTTTGTTATTGCTGGCAGTTCTTGGCAGTTTTGTCGCAGTAAAAGCTGGCGTGGTAAATGAGTATCAAATTAAACGTCTGCAATCTTTTGTTGATCCAAATGCTGATCCGCAAGCATCTGGATATCAATTAAGACTTTCGCGCATCACTATTGGTTCAGGTGGTTGGTTTGGTAAAGGATTATTTGATGGCCCACAAACAAATGGCCGATTTGTACCAGAACAACAGACCGACTTTATTTTTACGGTAGCGGGTGAAGAGATTGGTTTCTTTGGTTGTTTACTCATTTTATTTCTGTATGGATTATTGCTTGCTCGAGCATTAGCGATTGCAAGAAGTTCCGATGATTTATTTGGGCGATTAGTTTGTGTCGGAGTCGCGGCTTGGTTTGCATTTCAAACTTTTGAAAATATCGGAATGACAATGGGGCTATTGCCAATGACCGGAGTGCCATTGCCATTTTTGTCGTATGGTGGTTCAAGTATGTTTGCGAATTTAATTGGTGTGGGCCTGCTGCAAAATATTCATATTCGCTCCCGCTAATACAACTTGTATTGCTTGCATTACCTACACTTTTGAGCAGGGAAACGCGGTTATTTGCGATATCGCGGTATTGATTGGATAATTCTCCTAGTTAGTCTGCGCGACCAAAGAGAGTCAGCTGCGATTAACAAAAGTTTCTAATTTAGATTTTTAGTAAGAATTTAATAAGGAATTTCGTAGAAAGTAATTTCCCAGAGCGGAAATACTAAATAGTTTTGTGAAGGATTTTTTATTATGGCCGATGAGCCAAAGAGTTCGCGTAAGCGTTCAGTAAGAAAATCCTCTGATAATTCAGAGGTTAAATCAGTTCCGGTTCCGCTATTTCAAGCTGCGCCGACAACTACAAAATCAACAACAGATCGTTCAGAGGTTGCCAGATCAGAGGTAACGAGATCTGGCGATGATTCTGACAAATCAAATTTTCGCCGCCGCCGTCGTCGTGGTGTGCGTGGAAAAAAGCGTGGCCGCACAGAAATTGCAGAGAATTTAGAAAATTCCGAGGAAAGTTCAGAAGAGACTAATGACTCTGCTGCTACTGATTCATCGACTGGATCAACTCACCGTCGCCGTCGTCGACGTCGCGCTAAAGGTGATGCAGTTACTCCAGGTGAAACCATTGAAGAAGATGGCGTTTTAACTGTAGTTAAAGTTAGAGAAGCAAAACCAAAGAGCCGTCCGGCACAACGTGAGCGCGGTTTTGTTAAACGTGATCGTTCACATCGAGATCGTTATGAGCGTCCATTTAATCGCCGTGAAGGTGGTCGTGATTTCACTCGCCGTCGTGGCATGGTTATTACCGAAGCAGAATTTTTATCTCGCCGAGAATCGGTAGAGCGCGAGATGTTGGTGCGCCAAACTGGTGATCGCACTCAAATTGCAATTATCGAAGATGGCGTAATGGTCGAACATTATGTAAATCGAAATAGCAATATCTCTTATGTTGGAAACGTTTATCTTGGAAAAGTACAAAATGTTTTGCCTTCAATGGAGGCAGCGTTCGTCGATATTGGTAAAGGTAGAAACGCAGTTCTTTATGCCGGCGAAGTTAATTGGGATGAAGCGGGCTTAGCTGAAGGTAAAGCACGCAAAATTGAAAATGTTTTAAAAACTGGTCAATCCGTTTTGGTGCAAGTAACAAAAGATCCAATCGGACAAAAAGGTGCGCGATTAACTAGCCAGATTTCTTTGCCTGGTCGTTATTTAGTTTTTGTTCCAGGTGGTGGAATGAGCGGAATCAGTCGCCGTTTACCAGAAGAGGAACGCTCGCGCTTAAAAGCAATATTAAAAAATATGGTGATTGGTGAAGAAACTGTAATTGTTCGAACAGCAGCTGAAGGAATTTCAGAGACAGAAATAGAGCGCGATGTAAAACGTCTAAAAGCGCAATGGGAAGATATCGAAAACAAAGCAAAAAGTTCTTCCACAAAAGCGCCATCAATTCTTTATAGCGAACCAGATTTAACAGTGCGCGTAATTCGCGACATCTTCAATGAAGATTTCAAGAAATTAATTGTGCAAGGTTCTGATGCTTGGGATGATATTCAAAATTACATCAACTTCATCGCGCCAGAACTTGCTAGCCGAATTGAGCGTTACTCTGAAAGTGAAGATTTGTTTGTTAAGTATCGAGTTGATGAACAACTTGCTAAAGCATTTGATCGCAAGGTTTATTTACCATCGGGTGGTTCATTAGTTATTGATCGCACCGAAGCGATGATTGTGATCGATGTAAACACCGGAAAATTCATTGGTAAAGGTGGAAACTTAGAAGAGACCGTTACCAAGAACAACTTAGAAGCGGCTGAAGAAATTGCCCGGCAATTACGCTTGCGAGATCTTGGCGGAATTATTGTGATCGACTTTATCGACATGATTTTGGAATCAAACCGCGAGCAAGTTTTACGCCGCCTAGTTGAATGTTTAGGTCGCGATCGCACCAAGCACCAAGTTGCCGAAGTAACTTCACTTGGCTTGGTCCAAATGACGCGCAAACGTGTTGGTCAAGGATTAATCGAAGCCTTTTCAACTACTTGCGATAGTTGCGGTGGTCGTGGAATTCATATTCATAACGAACCAGTGCGTAAACAAAATCTAGAAAAAGATTTAGATCGCAAATATTCCAGAACAAATAATCAAGAAGATTTATCTGAAAATGATGATCATCATGAACCAACTCAGTTAGAAGAGTTAAATGAATCAGAAGATTTAGATGAAACAGTTGAAATTGCAGCACCAGAGGTTGTGGTTGAACCAGGTCGCAAGCGACGTCGTTCAGTTAGTACCGGCGTAATTTCTGGGGAGTAATTACCCAGAAACTTAAGCAGAATTTGACCCGTGGGCATTGGAATAAATACCCTTTGCCCTCGTTGCTAAAATAAATTTTTTAAATTCGAGTAGTTCAAGCAGTTAAAGTAGCGAAAGTAAGGAATCAACAAATGTACGCGGTAGTAAAAGCAGGCGGCAGACAAGAAAAGGTAAGTGTCGGTGACACTCTTGTCGTTGATCGCGTTGATGCTGAAGTTGGTGCGAAAGTAAATTTCCCAGCCGTACTTTTAGTTGATGGCCAAGATGTAACCGCTGATCCAAAAGCATTGGCTTCAGTAAAAGTTGTGGGCGAAGTTTTGGCAGACCAAAAAGGTCCAAAGATTCGCATTACCCGTTACAAACAAAAAACTGGTTACCGTCGTCGTCAAGGTTTTCGCGCCGCACTAACTCGTGTAAAAATAACTGGAATTAATAAGTAAAGAAAATATAAAGAGGCAGGTGAACTAAATGGCAAGTAAAAAGGGTGTCTCATCGACGAGAAATGGTCGTGATTCCAATCCGCAATACCTTGGCATTAAACGCTTTGCTGGCCAAGTAGTTAAAGGTGGCGAGATTTTGGTAAGACAACGCGGCACATATTTTCACCCCGGTAAAAATGTTGGAATCGGAAAAGATGACACATTGTTTGCACTGCAACCAGGTTCAGTGGAATTTGGCAGAGCGCGTGGACGTCGGGTTGTAAATGTGGTGCCGGTTTCATAATTAACGCGTAGGAATTTATTAGGCCTGCGCCCGCAGGCCTTTTTTTGTTTTGATTAGTAAATATTTTTTCAAGGAGAGGAGTGTAAAAGTGACAACATTTGTTGATCGCGTAACTCTGCACGCCTCTGCTGGTAAAGGTGGCGATGGTTGCGTTTCAGTGCATCGCGAAAAATTTATTCCACTTGGCGGACCAGATGGCGGAAATGGTGGCCGCGGTGGCGATGTAATTTTGGTAGTTGATTCCGGCACAACTACTTTGCTGGATTTTCATCACTCACCACATCGCAAAGCAACTGATGGCAAACAAGGCATGGGGGACTTTGCAAATGGGGCAGAAG
>CAXBQO010000042.1:0-8664 GCA_963977945.1 uncultured bacterium | reverse complement strand
GATGGGTATTTGTCTGATTTTGCCAATTGCTTAAATTCGATTCTAAATTCAACCGATTCGCCTATTTCAGTATTAGTTAATGGCAAACAAAAAACATCAGAGTTAGAGACATTTAGCGAGAATAAACAGATAAAGCGGGTTGACCTTAAAAATCCACTTGGTTGGGGTAACGCTATTAATTACTTTATAGAACAGGAATCTGAGGATTTTTTGGTAATTATGGATCCATCAACAATTTTTATCTCTGATCCGATTTCAAAATCATTAGAAAGTTTTAATGCTGAAATTGCCGCAGTGGGCTGGAAAGGCGGACTAATAGATGTCGCCGATGAATGGCGTTCGGTGAAAGATGTAGGCAGTGGTGAAGTTGATGTCTTGTTTAGTTACTTTATTGTCTTTGATCGAAAATTTGCTAAGTCGGTAGGTGGCGCTAATCCCAGCGCAAAGTATTACCGAAATGCCGATTTAGAGTTTTCGTTAAAACTTCGCGCAGCCGGTAAAAAAATTTTTCAATTAGATTTACCATTGAAGCAAGAACGTCACCATGGTTACCACGACGTAGATTCGGAATATCGAGACAAGAATTCGCGCAAAAATTATCAACGAATTCTAGATAATTATCGCGGTCGCACCGAGATACTTTCGCCCCGGAGATAGGCTTCAATTATGGAGAATCTCTCTGACTTCACTTCATTAAAAATTGGTGGACCAGCTAGAAAGTTGGTGCATGCCAAAACTGAATCAGAGTTAATTGATTTTGTTAAATCTGCTGACGTTAATAAAGAACCTCTTTTAATTTTAGGTGGCGGTAGCAATGTTCTTATTGGTGATGACGGATTTGCCGGAACCGTTGTGATTGTCGAAACTAAAGGAAATCAGTTAGAAGTTGATGCATGTAGTGGTGGAATGATTGAAGTTTCTGCTGGAGAAGATTGGGATGCGTTTGTACTTTCTTCGATAAATAAAGGTTTTGCTGGCTTAGAAACATTGAGCGGAATTCCAGGAACTGTTGGTGGTTCACCAATTCAAAATATTGGCGCGTACGGACATGAAGTTAGCGAGACTATTGCCCGAGTGAAAACTTATGATCGCAAGAGCAAAGAAATTAAGAGTTTTTCAGCCACCGAATGTGAGTTCTCTTATCGAGATTCCATATTTAAACGCACCAACAACAGATATGTCGTTTTAACCGTTACATTTCAATTGCGAATCGGAGAACAATCAGATGCAATTTCTTATCCAGAATTAGCAAAAGAGTTGCAGATTGAAGTTGGAGCAAAGGCAAGTACAAAATCTGTCAGGCAAGCGGTATTAAAAATTAGAGAACGAAAAGGTATGTTGCTTGGAAAAAGTAATCAATCTTTAAAATCGGCCGGTTCATTTTTTGTTAATCCGATTATTACCAAGTTACAGGCAGATAAATTGCCGGCGGGTGCTCCAAAATGGCAACAACCAAATGGAAATGTGAAAACTTCAGCGGCATGGTTATTAGAAAATGCTGGAGTAAAGCGAGGCGAACAACTTTCTGGCGCGAAAGTTTCTGATTTACATGTACTTGCTTTTACTAATTCTGGAAGTGCTACCGCAAAAGATATGGTCGCTTTGGCAAGATCTGCAAAGGCAAAAGTAAAAGAAAAATTCGGAATTGAATTACAACCTGAAGTGCAACTTATTGGTTGCGATTTAGATTAATTTGCTGATTCTAAATATTTTTTAAGTTTATTAATGCCCATGGTGATGTCATCGTCACCTAGTGCGTATGAAAAGCGCAGGTATCCAGATGGACCAAACGCTTCACCTGGTACCGCCGCCACTTCGGCTTCTTCTAAAATTAAATTTGCTAACTCAGCAGAACTCTTAGCAACCTTGCCTTTTAAGTTTTTTCCAATTAAAGATTTAACAGATGGATAAACATAAAAAGCGCCAGTTGGAAGTGGGCAAGTGATTCCATTAATTTCATTTAGCATTTTATGAATAAGTTTTCGACGTCGGTCAAAGGCTTTGAGCATTTCTTTTACAGCTGAAAGATCTGAGGTTAATGCTGCGATTGCAGCTCGTTGAGAAATGTTTGAAACATTAGAGCTCAAATGTGATTGTAGATTCGTAGCTGCTTTGATTACAGATTTAGGTCCAATCATCCAACCTACCCGCCAACCTGTCATGGCATAAGTTTTAGCAACGCCATTTAAAATTATGGTGCGATCGGCTAGTTCTGGTACCGCAACACAAATGCTTGGCGCCTTCGCATTGTCATAAAGCAGGTGTTCATAAATTTCATCGGTAATTACCCAGATTCCATTTTTTAAAGCCCATTCACCTATTTCTTTAACTTGAGTTGGTGAATAAACCGATCCAGTTGGATTAGAAGGTGAACAAAACAATAAAACTTTTGTTTTGTTGGTGCGCGCTTTTTCTAGTTGATCTACCGAAACTAAATAGTTTTGAGTTTCATCTGCAAATACTTCTACTGGAACTCCGCCCGCGAGTTTTATGCACTCTGGGTATGTGGTCCAATATGGCGCTGGCAAAATAACTTCATCGCCTGGATTTAATAATGTGGCAAATGATTGATAAACCGCTTGTTTACCACCATTAGTAACCAAAACTTGTTCGGCTGAAATATTAAAATTTGAATCTCGTTTTGTTTTATCAACAATTGCTGATCGTAATTCCGGTAACCCACTTGTTGGTGAGTACTTATGGTTTGCTGGATTTTTTGCAGCAGCTATTGCAGCTTCAACAATGTAACTTGGAGTTGGAAAGTCAGGTTCACCTGCACCAAAACCAATTACAGCTTTTCCAGCAGCTTTAAGTGCTTTGGCTTTAGCATCAACTGCAAGAGTTGCTGATTCTGCGATTGCACTTATTCGTTTGGAAAGTTCGGCGCTGCTCATGGGCGGTAAGTCTGCCAGTTATGCTCAATTATTCGCACAAATTATGGGAATTTACCTATTTAAGAAATTACCTTTAGAATTTCGCACCTGGCGCTTGCAACTGTAAAGCATCAAAAATGCAACAGCTGCGCAGACGGTTTTGAGTAGATAAAAATTTGAAAAAAATAATTATCAGCTCTTGCCTGGTGACGCTCGAAGGGCAGTAGCTCAACTGGCCAGAGTTCCGGTCTCCAAAACCGGCGGTTGGGGGTTCAAGTCCCTCCTGCCCTGCAAATAAAAGAAAAAAGAAAAGAAATAAAAAGAATAAAAAAGTAAAACAGAAAAGGTTGAAACAGAGTGAGCGAAGAGAATGCAGTAGTAGAGGCAAATGAAGTTGCATCGGAATCGAAACTTTCGATTTTCGGTCGAGTTGCTCTTTTCTATCGTCAAGTTATCTCAGAGTTAAAGCGAGTGGTGTGGCCAACTCGCAATCAGTTAACTACTTATACCGCTGTGGTTTTAGTTTTCGTTGGATTTATTATCGTCGTGGTTTCAGCTTTTGATTTAGTTCTTACAAAAATAGTTTTCTGGGTATTTGGATAAATTTGGATAAATGATGACAAAAGATGATGCATTTGAAGCAGCTTTAGCCGCTGGCGATACTCAAGTTCAAGAGGTAGAAGTTTCAACGACCGAAGAAACTTCGCAGGTTGCAGTTGAAGTAGAAAATGATGAGAACGCAGAATTTCGTAATGCGTTGCGCAACGCTCCTGGTGAGTGGTTTGTCGTTCACTCTTACGCTGGCTATGAAAAAAAGGTCAAAGGAAATTTGCTAAACCGTATTCAATCTTTGAATATGGAAGATTATGTATTTCAAATCGAAGTTCCAGAAGAAGAGATCACCGAAGTAAAAAATGGTGTGCGCAAACAAGTTAAGCGAAATATTTTTCCTGGCTATGTTTTAGTAAGAATGGATTTAACTGACGAATCTTGGTCGTGCGTTAGAAATACTCCTGGCGTAACAGGATTTGTTGGAAATGCTCATCACCCATCTCCATTGACTTTGGCAGAGGTCGAAAACATATTGGCACCACGCCCAGTTAAGAAGGGCGAGAAGATTGATATGAAGAATGTCGATTACTCGATTGGCGAATCGGTCACGGTAATGGATGGTCCTTTTGCAACCTTGCCAGCGACGATTTCTGAAATCATGCCAGAGCAAGGAAAACTAAAAGTTCTAGTCTCCATTTTTGGTCGGGAAACTCCGGTCGAACTTGCATTTAATCAGGTACAAAAGATTTAATTCACCCCCTATGGCACCTAAGAAAAAAGTCTCAGCACTTATAAAACTTCAAATTCAAGCCGGAGCTGCAACTCCTGCACCACCAGTTGGTCCAGCACTTGGTCAACATGGTGTGAACATCATGGAGTTTGTTAAGGCATACAACGCTGCAACTGATAGCCAAAAGGGCAACATCATTCCAGTTGAAATTACTGTTTATGAAGATCGCTCATTTACTTTTATTACAAAGACTCCACCGGCTTCTAGATTAATTCTTAAAGCTGCTGGAATCGAAAAAGGTTCTGCTGTTCCACACAAAGATAAAGTTGCAAACTTAACCAAGAAACAAGTGGAAGAGATTGCAAAGATGAAGATGACCGATTTAAATGCAAATGACATCGAAGCGGCTTCATTAATTATTGCTGGAACTGCAAGATCGATGGGAATTACAGTCTCAGGTTGAGTTTTAGCAAGAAATTAGCAATTAAATAACTAAATAATTAAATATTGAAAAAGTGGGAGAGCCAAAATCTGGTTCGCCAAACCACAACTTCCAGATCAAGTAGTTGATCAGAAAAGAGAAGAAAAGATGCAAAGAAGCAAAAAATATCGCGCCGCTGCTGAAAAAATAGAAGCCGGACGTTTTTATACGCCACTTGAGGCGATGAAGTTAGTAAAAGAAACATCAACTGTTAAATACAACTCCACCGTTGATATTTCTCTCTTTTTAGGAATTGATCCAAAAAAGGCTGATCAAGCGGTTCGCTCAACTGTAAATCTGCCACACGGCACCGGAAAAACTGCTCGCGTTTTAGTTTTCGCAGCGGGTGAACGTGCTGAACAAGCTCGTGCTGCTGGTGCTGACATTGTTGGCGCCGATGAATTAATCGATGAGGTTTCAAAAGGCAGACTTGATTATGACGCCGTCGTTTCAACTCCAGATTTAATGGGAAAAGTTGGTCGACTTGGAAAAGTTTTAGGTCCACGCGGTTTAATGCCAAATCCAAAAACTGGAACTGTCACCACCGATATCGCCAAAGCGGTTTCTGATATCAAGGGCGGAAAGATTGAATTTCGAATTGATAAGAATGCTAATTTGCATTTCATAATTGGTAAAACTTCATTTACCGCCGAACAATTGGCAGAAAATTATGCAGCTGCAATTGAAGAAGTTATGAGAGCAAAACCAGCTGCTTCTAAAGGTCGATTTATCAAGTCTTCAACTGCCAGTTCCACTATGAGTCCTGGTATCAAAATCGATACCTCTATTTCTCGTGATGGTGGTCCGGTAATTCAATAATCAAGCGATTTGCTGGAATGCTTGAATTACGTTTATTCTTCTGCCATCTTTTTGTGAAGGTAATACTTCCCCGAAAGTAACCAAAGACTGCCGGTCTTTTAGAGGTAAAACTTCTAAAAGTTAAGTGATAAAAATCAGCCCGCATAGGTGCCACGAACCTCGTGCGCATTTGTGCGCCGAGGATTTTTTATTTTAAGGAGATGCCAAATATGGCAAAGAGTGACAAAGCAGCAGAAGTTGCTGTAATTGTGGAGGATTTCAAATCCGCAAAAGCAACTGTGCTGACTGAGTACCGTGGTTTAACTGTTGGTGCGATGAAACAACTTCGTCGCAGCCTTGGAACTACAAACAAATACTCAGTTTTGAAAAACACTTTGACCAAGATTGCAGCAAAACAAGCTGGAGTCGAAATCGAAGATTCACTTCTCGCTGGCCCGTCGGCGGTGGCATTTATAAAAGGTGATCCAATTGATGCTGCTAAAAAATTACGTGACTTTCAAAAAGAAAATCCACTATTAGTTATTAAAGGTGGAATCTTTGAAGGTAAAGCGGTTACCACTGCCGAAATTATGCAGTTGGCAAATCTTGAGTCTCGTGAAGTTTTGCTGGCAAAGATTGCTGGTGCAATGAAGGGATCGCTTGCTAAAGCGATTGCCACAATTGATGCATTGCGCATCAAGATGGAAGCAGCAGCTCCGGCCGCTGCAAAAGCTGCGCCAGAAGTTAAAGCTGAATCAACCCCAGCGGAATCACCAAAAGAAAATGCAACCGAACCTAAGGCTGAAGCGGCTGAAGTAGCTGCATCTGAGAATTAAAAATCAGATTCAAGAAAAAAGTAATTAAGTAATAAATAAAGAATAGGAAAATAAAATGGCCAAACTAAGTACCGCTGATCTACTTAGCCAATTCAAAGATATGAGTTTGGTTGAATTGACTGAGTTTGTTAAAGCGTTTGAAACTGAATTTGAAGTAACTGCTGCCGCTCCGGTTGCAGTTGCTGCTGCTGGTGGCGCTGCTGCCGGTGGTGCAGCCGATGCTGCTCAAGATGAATTCACTGTGATCTTGGAAGATGGCGGATCGCAAAAGATCGCTGTCATCAAAGAGGTTCGCGCTCTTAATTCCAGCTTGGGATTAAAAGAAGCGAAAGATCTAGTCGATGGCGCACCTTCTACTTTGCTTGAAAAAGCAGACAAAGCAACCGCCGACAAAGCCAAAGCCGCTCTTGAAGCAGCTGGCGCAAAGGTCACAATCAAGTAATTCAAACTACTTAATTAACTTAACGCCCGATTCCCGTTGGAAGCCGGGCGTTAGTTTTTTAAAGAGCCAAACCCGATTGGACTAAACACACCCGTTTTGGGTACCCTCGCCCCTCATCCATTTTCCATTACCAATTGATTACGGCATATAGCGGCCAAAATTTGTTGGTCTGGTTGCCGTGTTCATCTGGAGGAAGTGTTGGCCGCAAAAGTTAAATTACAAGCACCTCGTCGCGTCTCGTTCGCAAAAATTCGCGAACCACTTGAAGTTCCAAATCTTTTATCAATTCAATTAGAAAGTTTTGATTGGTTACTTGGAAATGACGCTTGGAAAACTCGACTATCTGAGGCGGAAAAATCCAACCGCGGTGAAGTTCCAAAACAATCTGGATTAGAAGAAATTTTTGAGGAAATCTCACCGATTGAAGATTTCCAAGGCGGAATGTCACTTTCATTTCGTGACCACAGATTTGAACCAGCTAAATACTCTATTGCAGAATGTAAAGAGCGCGACTTAACTTACGCTGCGCCATTATTCGTAACCGCAGAATTTACTAACAACAACACCGGCGAAATTAAATCGCAAACTGTTTTCATGGGTGATTTCCCATTAATGACTCCACGTGGAACATTTATTATCAACGGAACCGAACGCGTAGTTGTTTCACAATTGGTTCGCTCGCCCGGAGTTTATTTTGAGCGCGCAATTGAAAAGGGTTCAGATAAAGATGTATTTACCTCCAAAATAATTCCAAGCCGTGGTGCTTGGCTTGAGTTTGAAGTCGACAAGAAAGATATGGTCGGCGTTCGTATTGACCGCAAGCGCAAACTTTCAGTAACAATTTTCTTAAAAGCACTTGGCTGGACCAGCGAACAAATCATTGAGCAATTTGGCGAATTTGAATCAATGCGTCAAACATTAGAAAAAGACAATGTTGAAACTCAAGATGATTCGCTACTTGATATCTATCGCAAACTTCGTCCAGGTGAGCCACCAACAAAAGAAGCGGCACAAAATTTAATTGAGAACTTGTATTTCAATCCAAAACGTTATGACTTAGCAAAAGTTGGTCGCTTCAAAATTAATAAGAAGCTTGGAATGGAACTAGAACTAAGTCGTGGCTTATTAACTATTGAAGATATCGTGGCATCGATTCGTTACTTGGTGCATTTGCATCGCGGCGACGCAATTATGGAATACGGCAAAGAGGTTCGCGTTGAAATTGATGACATTGATCATTTTGGAAATCGTCGTCTTCGCACCGTTGGTGAATTAATTCAAAATCAAGTTCGTACTGGTTTATCCCGTATGGAACGTGTGGTGCGCGAACGTATGACCACGCAAGATGTAGAAGCAATTACGCCACAAACTTTGATCAACATTCGTCCAGTTGTTGCATCTATTAAAGAGTTCTTTGGTACATCTCAACTTTCACAATTTATGGATCAAACAAATCCGCTTTCTGGAATGACACACAAGCGTCGTTTATCAGCGCTTGGACCAGGTGGATTATCACGGGAACGTGCCGGCTTTGAAGTGCGCGATGTTCACCCATCTCACTACGGCCGCATGTGTCCGATTGAAACACCAGAAGGTCCAAACATCGGACTTATTGGTTCACTTGCAACCTATGGTCGCGTAACTCCATTTGGTTTTATTGAAACTCCATATCGCAAAGTTGTAAAAGGTAAAGTCACTGATCAAATTGATTACTTAACTGCTGACGAAGAAGATGAGCACGTTATTGCCCAAGCAAACGCTCCTTTAACTGAGGATAATCACTTTGCTGAAGCTCGCGTTCTTGTCCGTCGTCGCGGTGGCGAAGTTGAATATATTCACGCTGACGAAGTTGATTACATGGATGTATCGCCACGTCAGATGGTTTCGGTCGCGACAGCAATGATTCCATTTCTTGAGCATGATGATGCGAACCGTGCGTTGATGGGTTCAAA
>CAXBQO010000041.1:0-8682 GCA_963977945.1 uncultured bacterium | reverse complement strand
CACCAGTCGGATCTAGTAATTGAAAAAGAAAATTATCGCCACCTTCACCTGATAAAACCCCGACACTTTGAGTGCTTGCAATTCTTACCCCAACTTTAAAAGTTGGATCATTCATCAGCAGCACAATGGCTGAATCATTTGAAACCGATTTAACAACTCCAACTAATCCGGCTTCATTGATGACTGTCATATTTTTCTCAACCCCAGAACTGCTACCAACATCAATCTTGATAGTTTGTTTAAATGGCGCAGCCGCACCTTGATTAATTACGCGCGCACTTACAACTTGATAATTTGCTCGGCTAGCTAAATCTAAAACTCCACGCAATTGTTTTAATTGTCCAGCGACATCTTCATTTAAAGCCGATTGTGCCGTTAATTTTTCCACTTCAAGTTTTAGCTCATCAATTTGTTTACGGCTTGAACTTAAATTTTTAAGATTTCCGAAAAAAGATCCGACTGGTGAAAATATTTTGTTTGTGAACTTTTCAAAGGGAGATAAAACGGTTTGCGTAGTGCTTCTTACCTGCGCAGCAATATTAAAACCGCGTAAATCAAGTGTTAATAAAAGTAGAGCGGTGACCAGAAATGTAATTATTAATAATCTGGTTCGATTTTGTCCGCCGCGAGCCATTTTTATCTAACCTGCGTAATACCGTGCTGGCGCGCCTGATTAAGGCTATCGACGTGGTTCGGAGATTAAAACCTTTTCCAAAGCTTCAAACTCTTCAATACATTTTCCGGAACCTTCAACCACCGCTTGTAGCGCACGCTCGGTTACGTGAACTGGCATTCCGGTTTCATGACGTAATCTTTCATCTAAGCCGCGAAGTAATGCTCCACCACCAGTTAAAACGATTCCGCGATCCATTAAATCTGAAGCAAGTTCTGGCGGAGTTTTATCAAGTGTTGATTTCACCGCATCAATAATTGCTTTTACTGGTGCCTCTAATGCTTTGCGAATATCAGCAGCGGTTACCAATATTGTTTTTGGTAAACCAGTTGAAAGATCACGTCCGCGAATTTCAGCATCTGGTTCACCAGGAAGTGGATAAGCCGAACCAATTGCCATTTTAATTTCTTCTGCGGTGCGCTCACCTAGTAATAATGAAAACTCGCGTTTAACCCAATCAACAATTGCTTGATCTAATTCATCACCACCAACTCGAATTGATAGTGCAGTAACGATTCCACCAAGAGCAATAACTGCAACCTCAGTTGTTCCGCCACCAATATCAACCACCATGTTTCCGGTTGGTTCATGAATTGGAAGATCTGCACCAATCGCTGCTGCCATTGGCTCTTCAATAATGTAAACCTTGCGCGCACCCGCTGCGTATCCAGCATCTTTTACTGCGCGTTGTTCTACACCGGTAATTCCAGATGGCACGCAAATAACTACACGTGGTTTTGCTAAGTAACGACGCTTGTGAACTTTTTGAATAAAGTATTTGAGCATTCTTTCGGTGGTATCAAAATCTGCGATCACACCATCTTTAAGTGGACGAATTGCCACAATGTTTCCGGGAGTTCTTCCGATCATTCGCTTTGCTTCTAAACCAACTGCCAATATCGCACCAGTATCTTGATTTACCGCAACTACTGATGGTTCATTTAAAACAATTCCGCGACCACGCACATAAACAAGAGTGTTAGCAGTTCCAAGATCAACCGCCATATCGCGACCAATCCATGACATACGACTTGCGCCTTGACTCATTACTGCTCCATCTCTTTCTATCTCTTACTATTTAATAAATCTTTACTGCTTAAAAAAATTAATTGAAATAAATATTTATTTCGCGCTCTGCCGATTCTTTTGAATCTGATCCATGCACGATGTTTTGAATAACTTTTGTTCCCATATCTCGTGCTAGATCTCCCCGAATCGTGCCAGGTTCTGCTTGAGTCGGATCAGTAGCGCCGGCAAGTTTACGGAATCCGGTGATTACCTGCTCGCCTTCAGCGATCATCGCCACGATTGGGCCAGAACTCATGAACTCGATTAGCGGTTCAAAGAATGGTTTGCCCTCATGTTCGGCGTAATGCTTAGAAAGCAACGCACGATCTGCAGTTAGCATTCGCAAATTGGTGACTTTGTAACCTTTATTTTCAACTCGAGAAATAACTTCGCCTACCAAACCACGACGAACACCATCGGGTTTGACCAAAATTAATGTTTTTTCGGGGGAAGCCATTTGCCTATTCTACTTTGGCGAATTGGGTGGGTTTACCGAATTTTTTCGCTCGGCTTTGATGGCATCGCCTTTTCGCCCAAAGTAAATGCCACACCACCATAAAAATGCAAAGAGCAACCCCAAAAAATACATCGCCGGAACCACTAGACCGTAAGCAATCTGGCAAAGTTGTAAAATCCAACCAACATAAACTCCGCTTTTTTTGCGAATCAGACCAACTGCAAAAATTAATGCGATAGCAAGTGCGCCACCTAAATACATTTCAATACTGCTGGCATCATCTTTTGCAATTAATAATGCAAATCCCATAGTGAAAGCTTCCATAATTAAAGTAAATGAGGTGAGAATTTTCATTTTTTCTCTCCGTAAATTTCGCGCAAGATTGTTTTGGCTTCTCCGGCTGTAACCACCGAGCCAGTAATCAAAACTGCGGCATTTGAGTCTGATGTATTTTCAATATCAGTTGCTTGTTGAATCGCAGTTTGAATCGCGTGCTTTAAATCAGAATCAGCAATTACCAAAGATTTATCTGGAATAAATTCGCCCGCTAACGCGGAAAGTTGCGCAGCCGGCATTGATCTAGTTGATGAGTTTTGTGTCGCGATAAAAAGATCTAAGCCTTTCTTTGCTGCGTCAATTAATCCCGCCACATCTTTATCGGCCATTACTCCAATAACTCCAATTACTCTTTGAAAATCAAACTCGGAATTTAGAGTTTTCATTAGCGCACTTATTCCGTGCGGATTATGTGCGGCATCGACAATCACAGTTGGATTTCGCTTAATAATTTCAAATCTGCCAGGTGATGATGCTTTAGCAAATGCATTGCGAACTAACTCTTCATCAAGTGCGACACCGGCAAATGCTTCAGCCGCCGCTAATGCCACCGTCGCGTTGTGTGCTTGGTGATCTCCGTACAAAGGTAAAAATAAATCTTCATATTCGCGGTGAATGCCCGCGATTTTTAATAATTGTCCGCCCACTGCGCGGTTTCGTTCTAGTAATGAAAACTCCATTCCTTCGCGAAATGGAATTGCAGAAACTTGTGCAACTTTTTGCAGTAATACTTTGGCCGCTTCTGGTTCTTGCGCTGACAAAACTACATTTGATTCTGGTTTGAAAATGCCAGATTTAGTTTTAGCAATTTTTTCAATTGTGTCACCGAGATATTGCATATGATCTAAACCAATTGGTGTCATCACTGAAACCTGTGATTGCACCACATTTGTGGCATCCCATTCGCCCCCCATTCCAACTTCGATTACACCGACATCGACCGGAAAATCTGCGAAGGCAGCAAATGCAATTGCGGTAATTGCTTCAAAAAATGAAATCGGATGTGCTTGTTTGGAATCAATAAAATCAAAGTAGGGCGCTAATTCTGCATAGGTTTTAATCATTAACTCATCAGAAATTGGCTCACCTTTAATTGAAATTCGCTCGGTAATTTTCTCTAAGTGTGGCGATGTAAACCGACCAACGCGATAACCGAGTTCAGACATTATCGAATCAATTATTCGAGTCGTTGAAGTCTTTCCGTTTGTGCCACCAATATGAATTGTTGGATAAGAAAGTTGGGGCGAACCAAGTGCGTCGGTTAACGCAGCAATTCGATCTAATGTTGGCTCAAGTTTTGTTTCCGGCCAGCGCTTTAATAAACCTTGCTCTACTTGATCTAAATTCATGAAATTCTGCTGCTATTTAAGTTTATTTAGGCAGTTTTTCTAACAATGCTGATAAGCGCTCAATTTCTTTATTGGTTTCGGCAAAGCGAGCGCGAATCTCTTGCACTACATCCATTGGCGCTTTCGCCATAAAACCTTCGTTATCTAATTTAACTTTGGCGGTGTCTCGATCTTTTTTCGCTTGCGCTAAATCTTTGGTAATTCGATTGCGCTCAGCGGCAATATCAATCGCACCAGTTAAATCAAACTCAATTAAAATTTTCCCAAGTTCTAACTTGGCTGAGTATTTGCTGCCAACTTCTTCACATCTTGTAACTTGGCGAATAGCTGATTCAAATTTTGCCAAATCTGCTAACCCAGAAAATTTAGCCGCAACTTTTGCGGTTGGTTTGATTCCCTGATCATTTCTAAATCTTCTAATTTCGGTAATCACAAACATCAATTGCTGAATATTTTTAATTGAATCAGCATCGGAATATTTTTCATCAGCAGTTGGCCACTGTGATGTCACTAAAGTTTCACCATTAGTTAAGGTGCACCAAAGTTGTTCGGTAATAAATGGCATCACTGGGTGCATCAATCTAAATAATTTATCTAGCACTTCACCAAGTACTCGAGCAGAATCACTTGCCGATTTACCACCGGCTGCAAATGAAGATTTAGAAAGTTCTAGATACCAATCGCATAAATCATCCCAAGCAAAGTGATAAATAATTTCGCAGGCTTTAGCAAACTCAAACTTTTCAAATAATTCATCTACTTCGGTGATGGTTTCATTTAATCTTGAAAGTATCCATTTATTTACGCCATCTAATTCAGCTGGCTTTGGTAAATCACCTTTTATATTTGCGCCATTCATCATTGCAAAGCGAGTGGCGTTCCAAAGTTTGGTGCAGAAGTTTCTAGAACCTGCGACCCACTCTTCCGCAAGGGCTTGATCTGCACCGGGGTTTGCTCCGCGAGCTAAAGTAAAACGCAGCGCATCTGAGCCGTATTTATCCATAAATTCAATTGGATCAATGGTGTTGCCCCGACTTTTGCTCATTTTTTTGCCGAATTTGTCCCGTACTAATCCGTGCAACGCAATTACATTAAAAGGTTGCGCACCATCCATTGCAAATAAACCCATAATCATCATGCGCGCTACCCAGAAAAATAAAATGTCATAACCAGTTACCAACACACTAGTTGGATAAAACTTTTTTAAATCTTCAGTTTTTTCTGGCCAACCTAAAGTTGAAAATGGCCAGAGCGCCGATGAAAACCAAGTATCTAAAACATCTGGATCTTGTTTGTAACCTGCTGGTGGTGTTTCACCGGGCGCACAAACAACTACTTCATCATTTGGTCCATAGAAAACTGGAATTCGATGTCCCCACCACAATTGCCGCGAAATACACCAATCGTGCATGTTGTCGACCCATTCAAAATATCGCGCCGACATTTCAGTTGGTGAAATTTTTACTTTGCCATCGCGCACAGCATCTCCGGCTGCTTTTGCAAGTGGTGCAACTTTCACAAACCATTGTTTAGAAAGTCTTGGTTCAACTGTTGTGTCACAACGTTGGCAATGACCAACTGCGTGAACATACGGACGTTTTTCTGAAACTACCCGACCCATTTTGCGCAGCTCTTCTACCACTGCTTTACGGGCATCAAATCGATCCATGCCATCAAATTTTGTTCCGGTATTTCGCATTACTGCGTGTTCATCCATAATGATTACAAATTCAACGTTGTGACGGGTCGCAATTTCAAAATCATTTGGATCATGTGCTGCGGTAACTTTTACCGCACCGGTTCCAAATTCTGGGTCAACCGCTTCATCAGTAATTATTGGAATCATTCGATCTACAAGTGGCAACAAAACTTTTTTACCAACTAAATGTTTATAACGTTCATCAGAAGGATGAACCGCAACGGCGCCATCACCCAACATTGTTTCGGGGCGGGTGGTTGCAATTGTTATTGACTCTTCGCCATCGCCATATCGAATTTGAACAAACTCGCCCTCATCATCGCTGTGTTCTACTTCTATATCTGAAAGTGCGGTTAAACATCTTGGACACCAATTGATAATTCGTTCGGCTCGATAAATTAAACCTTTGTCATATAACTGTTTAAATATTGTGAAAACTGCTTTTGATAAACCTTCATCCATCGTGAAACGCTCACGATCCCAATCGACACTGTCGCCCAGACGTTTCATTTGATTAAGAATTGCGCCGCCAAATTCATTTTTCCATTCCCAAACTTTTTCAATGAATTTTTCCCGGCCTAAATCGTGACGACTTTTTCCAGTCGCAGCTAATTGTTTTTCAACCACATTTTGCGTTGCGATTCCGGCGTGATCCATTCCCGGTAGCCACAGCGCTTCAAAACCTTTCATGCGCTTCATGCGAATTAAACAATCTTGAATTGTGTGATCAAGTGCGTGACCAATGTGAAGCGAGCCGGTCACATTTGGTGGCGGAATAACTATTGTGAAGGGTTTTTTCTTAGATTTGGAATCGGCTTTGAAATAGCCGTTCTTTAACCATTTTTCATAGAGAGCGGATTCAATTTGTGCCGGAGTAAATGTGGCAGAGAGTTCGCTCATGAAACGAAGTCTAGATTAAGCGCTTTTCTCCTCATTACGTTTCTCGCCCTTAATCGCACGCTTTGGTCCATTTGCCCGCGGTAAATATGTTGGTGCTTCCTCTTTTAATACAACTTTTGCATTTACTACGACCTTGCCGACATCTTTTTTACTTGGAACTTCATACATCACCGACATCAAAGTTTCTTCCATAATCGCACGTAATCCACGCGCACCGGTGCCACGTTTGATTGCTAAGTCAGCAACTAAATCAAGTGCATCAGCGGTGAATTCAAGTTCTACTTCATCTAGTTCAAATAATTTTTGATACTGCTTTACCAAAGCATTTTTTGGTTCGGTCAAAATTTCAATTAATGCGGCGCGATCTAAATGCTCAACTGAAGTAACAATTGGTAAGCGACCAATGAACTCTGGAATCATTCCAAACTTCAATAAATCTTCTGGCATTACATCTGCGAAAGTATCCTTTTTATCTTGTTCTTCATTTGTTTTTAATCTGGCGTTAAAACCAACTCCGGCTTTACCAAGACGACCTTCGATGATTTTTTCAAGACCAGCAAATGCGCCACCGACAATAAACAAAATATTTGAGGTATCAATTTGTAAAAACTCTTGATGCGGATGTTTGCGTCCACCTTGTGGCGGAACTGATGCAGTTGTTCCTTCTAAAATCTTTAGCAATGCTTGTTGAACACCTTCGCCTGAAACATCACGAGTGATGGAAGGGTTTTCAGCTTTGCGTGCGACCTTGTCGATTTCATCAATGTAGATGATTCCGGTCTCAGCTTTTTTAACATCAAAATCTGCTGCTTGAATAAGTTTTAACAAAATATTTTCAACATCTTCGCCCACATAACCTGCTTCAGTTAACGCAGTGGCATCGGCAATCGCGAACGGCACATTAAGCATTCTGGCCAAAGTTTGTGCCAATAAAGTTTTTCCGCAACCAGTTGGGCCGAGAATTAAAATATTGCTCTTAGAAATTTCTACCGCATCTTCGCGCTTGCCATCACCGGATTGAACTCGTTTGTAATGGTTGTAAACCGCAACTGAAAGTGATTTCTTAGCGCGCTCTTGACCGATTACATATTGGTCTAAGAATTCATAAATCTCTTGTGGTTTTGGAAGTTCTTGTAATCCAAGTGAAGATGACTCGCTTAATTCATCAAGAATAATTTCATTGCAAAGATCAATACATTCATCGCAAATGTAAACGCCAGGACCGGCGATTAATTTCTTAACTTGCTTTTGGGTTTTGCCACAAAAGGAACACTTAAGTAGATCGCCAGTTTCGCCGATGCGAGTTGTCATGCGATAAGAGTAAAACGAAAGGGTGTAACAATGGCGGGATATCCGCCGAATGGTTGTTCGCTTATAGGCGAACTAGTTACTTTTTCGCTTTGCGTGAAGCCATGACTTGGTCAATCAGACCATATTCAACAGCTTCTTGTGCGGTGAGAATCTTGTCGCGCTCGATATCTTTTGCGATATCAGTTTTAGATTTTTTAGTATGACGAGCCAACATTTCTTCTAATAGCGAACGCATACGCAAAATTTCTTTTGCTTGAATTTCAATATCTGAACCTTGTCCGCCACCTTCGCTATATGGCTGGTGAATCAAAATTCGTGAATGTTCAAGAGCGTAACGCTTACCTTTTGTTCCGCCTGCAAGTAGAACTGCAGCAGCTGATGCTGCTTGTCCTAAACAAATTGTCATGACATCTGGTCGAACGAATTGCATCGTGTCATATATCGCAGTCAACGCTGTAAAAGAGCCGCCAGGTGAGTTGATGTACATCATGATGTCGCGATCTGGGTCCATTGACTCAAGAGTTAAAAGTTGCGCCATTACATCGTTAGCAACAGTGTCATCAATGCCTTGACCTAAAAAGATAATTCTTTCTTCAAATAACTTGGTATATGGATCAAGTCGCTTGTAGCCATATGAAGTCCGCTCTTCAATTGTCGGAAGTACATATCTATTGGTGAAATCTTGGACGGTCATCGCGCTGTTCCTCCACTTCCAGATACTTGGCCAGCAGATTTAACAACATGATCAACGAAGCCATATTCCTTTGCTTCTTCCGCAGTAAACCAGCGATCACGATCTGAATCTGAAGTAATTACATCTACTTTCTGGCCGGTATGAAACGCAATTAGTTCTGCCATTTTCTGCTTTGTCAATTTCATCTGTTCGGCT
>CAXBQO010000040.1:0-8790 GCA_963977945.1 uncultured bacterium | reverse complement strand
CGGCACATTGTGTAATCCTGGTTTTAGATTCTTAGCCGCGCTCAGTAACCATTCAGCAGTTAATGCTTGATCAGAAAATGACATATCCATAACTACCGCAGGGTGACCTTCGGCTGCGCCCAGGTTTGCCAATCGACCTTCGGCAATTAACAAAATGCGATTGCCATTCTTTAATACATACTCATCGGTTTGGTGGCGCATCTTTGCATTCTTGGATTTGGAATTTTTTTCCAGCCACGCAACATCAATTTCAATATCAAAGTGTCCAGAGTTGGCCAATATTGCGCCATCTTTCATCTTCACAAAATGTTCTTCGCGAAGCACATCGCGATTTCCAGTTACGGTAATGAAAACATCGCCAATCGCTGCCGCTTTTGTCATTGGCAGAACGCGGAAACCTTGCATCATTGCATCTAACGCTTTGGTTGGATCAATTTCGGTAACGATTACTTCTGCGCCTAATCCCTTTGCGCGTTCGGCTACACCTTTACCGCAATAACCAAAACCTGCCACCACCACAATTTTTCCAGCAATAAGTGTGTTGGTAGCGCGGAAAACTGCATCTAACGTGGATTGTCCGGTGCCGTAACGATTATCAAACATATGTTTTGTATCAGTGTCATTAACCGCAATCATTGGAAACTTAAGTGCGCCATCTTTTGTCATCTGGCTTAAGCGAATAACTCCAGTTGTAGTTTCTTCGCAACCACCAAGAATTCCATCTAATAATTCAGTGCGAGTGGTGTGCAATGTATTTACTAAATCGCAACCATCATCAAAAACAAATTGTGGTTTGATATCTAACGCCGAATTTATATGTCGGTAATAACCATCACGATCAACCGCATTTTTAGCAAAGACACTGATTCCATATTCATGAACTAATGCCGCGGCGGTGTCATCTTGAGTGGATAGCGGATTAGATGCGCACAATGCAAGTTCTGCCCCTCCTGCTTTTAACGCCAACATTAAATTTGCAGTCTCAGTTGTGACATGCATACATGCCGAGATGCGCACGCCATTAAATGGTTTTTCTTTTTCAAACCGAGTTTTGATTTGTTGCAGCACTGGCATGTTGCGGCCAGCCCACTCAATTCTTTTTTTACCTTCAGCGGCAAGCGCTGGATTGGCGATATCTGATTTTTGCGCAGTAGTTGTACTCATATGGGGCAAGGCTACCTTGCCACTTTAAGAGTTAGCGAATTGAAGCGATGAGTTCTAGAACCTCATCCCGAATCTTCGCCATTTTGGCTGTGGAATCTGCTTCTACATTTAATCGCAGTAAAGGTTCGGTATTTGATGGTCGCAGATTTAACCACCATTTTTCAGAGGTAATTGTTAAACCATCTAAGTCATCAATCTCATTGCCAGAGCCATATTTATCTTTTACTTTTTCAATTGCTACTTTTGCGGCATCAGCATTTTTCATTTTGGAATTTATTTCACCACTTGAAAAATAGCGATTGTAAGGTTGTAATAATTTAGAGATGCTCAATTTGCTTTGCATAAGTTGTGCAATCGCAAACAAAGCGGCCAACATTCCAGAATCGGCTCGCCAAAATCGTTCAAAGTAAAAATGGCCAGAATGTTCGCCACCAAATACCGCACCGGTTTGCGCCATCATCTGTTTGATATATGAGTGGCCAACTCGGCTACGAATAGCACTGCCACCATTTTCTGCGATTACTTCAGGCACCGCCTTTGATGAGATTAAGTTATAAATAATCTTGGCTTTAGGCACCCGATTTAGCTCGGCCACCGCGATTAAGGCGGTTAACGCTGAGGGATTTACTAAGTCGCCATTTTCATCAATTAAAAAGCAACGATCTGCATCACCATCAAAGGCCAGCCCTAAATCTGCTTTCTCTTTTTTAACCCGCTTTTGTAAATCCTTTAGATTTTTTGGATCAATTGGATTTGCTTCATGATTTGGAAAAGTTCCATCTAATTCAAAATACATCGGAATTAATTCCACCGATAGTTTTTCCATCACAGCACCAGCGGTAAATCCGGCCATGCCGTTGCCGGCATCAATTACAACTTTTAATTTTCGTTTATCAAAAGTTTTTTCTGGAAATAGTGAAATTAAATAGTCGGCATACTCTTGCAACATATCTCGTTGTTTTATTACGCCAGCCGGACGCATCACCATTGGTGCGCCATCTTCTATAAGTTTTCGAATCAAAGTTAAGCCAGATTCTTTACCAATTGGTTTTGCCCCACTTTTACAAAACTTCATTCCGTTGTACTCCGCAGGATTGTGACTGGCGGTAAACATCACGCCCGGCAGATTTAATTTGCCCGAGGCGAAATACAACATGTCAGTTGAAGATAATCCGATTCGAATCACATCAAAACCGCGAGAGGTAACGCCATCTGCAAAAGCGGTTGCTAACTCTTCCGATGATGGTCGCATATCTTGGCCAATAACAACGGTTGCACTCTCCCGCTCCATTTCTAAAAAGGCAGCGAAAGCAACACCAACTGAAAAAGTGAAGTCTGCGGTTATTTCTTTATCAACCAAACCACGAATGTCATAAGCCTTAATTACGTTATCGAGATTAAGTGGCGTTGCCATTATCGGCAAATTAAATCAGTTTAGTAATTGTTTTGTAAAAGTTAATTTGATGGCAATACGCGCAAGTGACCACGTCTGCCTAATTCTGCGGTAGTTGATTGTGGTTGCGATTTTGATTCATTTGCAACTTCACGAACTGCATCAGCAATTGCCATTAAATCATCTTCGCTAGGCCCTGCAACATCAGCATCGGCTTCAGGTTTAATTACTTGCCAACCATTTGGCACGGTTAAACGTTTAGCGTGATGCGCACAAAGATCATATGAATGTGGTTCAGCAAATGTTGCAAGTGGACCAAGCACCGCAGTTGAATCGGCATAAATGTAAGTCAAAGTTTGCACCGCAGATGTAGTGCAACCTGCCCGCGAGCAAACTCGGCCAATTTTTTTTCTCACGCAAAGAGATTAGCGTGAGTGTTGGAAGTTTTTGTGGATTTACCCGCGGGAAATCACGCGGGCATCAATAACTGGCTCCGATGTGGTTTCTAATTTCGAGCCATTATTAAATGGAATGTAAGTGCTGCCAATTCCGGCTGCAGCTGATTCGGGCAAGATTATTAGACCACCATAAGTATCAGATCGCTTGCTAATAACTTGAAATTGATTTACCCCGCTTGGCGCAGCCCACGTGGCAAAGTTTTGAGCAGAAATAGATTGCGTTCCTTTTTTGCCATTGCTAAGTGAATAATTTATTTGCACATCGATTAATTCACCGGCGAAATTAAATGTTGGAATTGAACCGGCTAAGTTTGCTGAAAATTCTTTTAATTCTTCGGCCATTCCAGACCACGCGATTTCAAAATTATTTCCATATTTAAATTGACTTAACACGGATGCAAAAATTGGTTGATCTGAACTTACTTTTACGGCAAAAGGTTTATTTGCAGTGGCGAATGTGAATGGTAAGTCGATGGTGCGCTGTTGTGTAATTGTGCGCTGCGAAAAACCCAGCGGTACAAATGAGCCATCTGCTGTGTTTACCTCTACATCAATATTTGCATCAACGGTTCCGGGAACAAACAATCTCAATGTATGAGTTGCCAAGTTGGCAGAGGTATTTAATTTGCCAGTTAAATCTGAAATTGCCGGAACATAAACGGTGTTTTGTGCAGTTGTAATTGGAGGAACATAATCGGCGCCAAGTAATTTCAAACCTTTATTACGTTGATCAAATACAAAACTGCTGATTCGACCAGCCCGAGTTTGTACGTGTGTCGTTAAGTTTTCCTGTCCAGGAGCAAGTGAATCAAGACCAACTATTAATTGAGAATTTGGCGCGATTGTGTAACTATTTTTGCCAGCTAATCCATTGGCAGAGAAAACTGATACATCAATAATCGAATTACTCAATCCACTATTTACAACAATTAGTTGTGATTTTGATGTTAGTGAACCAGATCCGCCTAAAAACCATTCATCGCCATCGCTTATAGAACAAGTGGTTACCGCTTTCCAAGTAGCATTTGCAAAAATTAAAGTATTGGCAGAATTTCCGGCTACAAGTAACGGTGCAGTTTGAACCGAAACTGTGTTGGAATTTGCGGATTTAAAATTAGTTGATTTATTACCAATATTTCTGATCTTTATATCTTTTTTATTTAACACCGCAATACTTGCAGTACTTAAATTTGGACAGGCAGTCGCTGGATAACTTGAAGTTACTTTGTTACTTATTCTGGTGCTGGGCAGCAAAAAACTAATAAAGACCAACATAATTGATATTCCAATTGCCAACACTGCCTTGCGATTTATCCTCACGACAGCTCCGAAATCTCTATTTCGCGCCGTTTTCTACCGGCGGGCAATGCCAATACCAAAATGACAAAAATTAAAAATATTTGAAGTGATAACCACGCTCTACGGCTGGTGCCATTAAATGAGAGAAAGATTTCCCCTGGTTTATCAACTGCAAAAATCGGTAAGCCATCGGCATTGCGATTTGGTGAAATTATTTTGCCATCATTTACTAATTGCCAACTAGAACTGAAATTTTCCGCCAAAACAATTTGGCCCAGAGTTGCAATATTTCCTTGCAGATTAATTTCACCTGACTCTAATGGAAATTTTTTATTGCTTTTATCTACAAACATAACGCGAGAGTTTGCATTCACGACCCGCCAAACCAAACCATCTTTAGTGGCTGAATTTCGCTCAAATCCACCTTGGCCATCAATTAGTCGCGCCAAATTTTCATCAATTGGATTTTTTAAAAAGACATAGGAAATTCCATATTCGCCCAGTATTTGACTGGCAGTGACATCACTTCCGGAAACCATTTGATTAATCGCTTTCACCACATTGACCGGAGTTTTAGTTGCAATATCTGGATCTCCTAGTTGCAAATCGCCAGACCTGGTAATGAAATAACTCCATTGGTCATTTGTTTTACCTAGAACTAAAAGTTTTGGTTTAGTTGGTGATTTGGCTAAATCGGTTAAAAATGCTGGCACGACTTGTTCTTGATCAGTTTTTAATGGTGAGGAAGCTCCTGCGGTTACTACCCAAACCAAATTTATTACCAATGCAATCGCGGTTGTACCAGCAAGTAAGGCAGCTAATAAATGTTTGAAACCTAGTGCCACATTTTTTAATTTAGGAATTTCATCTTGCGCAATTGCCAAAATACTGAATAAAGATAAAAGTTGTGCGAAAACTAAAATTGGCCCAGCAAAAATTTGATATTCGTTTGTGGAATTACCAGAAATTGTGATGGCAGAAAGAACAACAGTAGAACTGGTGCAAATTAATCCGACAATTCCAAAACTGGCAAGACGAGAATTAAATAATGCAACAACTAGAAATAGTAAAAATGGGAAGGTAACCCAAATTGGTGGTGCGCCGATTCCACCTGGATTAAATAACAACATCGACCATCTTCTTTCGGTGGCAAATGCCAAACCAGGTTCTAATAAAAATCTAGTTGGGTGTATCAAAAGCGACAACGACCAAGGTATGGTCAAAATTAAAGGTGTAAATATGTAAACCGCACGCTTTTTAAACTCGTCCCGGTCGAGGGTGTGCAGAATTTCTCGTGGATCAAGATTTTTCACATTTGGCGCAAAATTTATATATCTAATAAGGAAATAGCAGATGTGAAGTAAGCACCAGCTAGCTAAAAACAATGGCGAAAACGCGGCGGTTAAGCCGGCCAATGAGGAGATAGTAAAAATTCGACGCCAACTTAAGTCATTTATCTCTCGCCGATGTTTCGACAAAGTGAAAATCACCGGCAAAGAAATTGCTACCGCAACCGTTCCGATTCGCCCTTGATTTATCGCAGTTGTAACAACTGGAGAGTATGAATAAACAATCGCCAAAATAAAGGCGGCATATCGCTGCAAACCAAATTTTTGAGCTGATCTATAACTTAACCAGAACAATATTGAAGGGGTAATCCAAAGAAATACCCAAATAAAAACCTGCGGATTTCCAAAAGTGAGAGCGCTGAGCGCCGCAATTACTCCTACCCAAACCGGTGCTGGAGAACTAGTTCCGAGTCCAACAATGTGCCAAGGTTCTAAAAACTTTCCAAACAATTCTTTTGCACTTTCAGGTGCAACTGGCAGGGCGGCGCCGGATAAGTTTCCAATTCGGTTACGAGCGTAAAAGAAATTTAAAACAAAAGTAATTAGCAATCCAAATAAAAGTGGCCGATTTGATAAGGCTCTAATACGGGCAAATCTTGCGCGCGGCACAAATTCCAACTCATCAAAACTTTCATCTAGTACTCCGATGTCGGCGTAATCTCTTGGCTTTACCCGCTCTTGTAAGTAAGCCGGAATTCGAAATGGTTTTGTGATTGCATTAATACTTTTTACGATGGTGGCTCGAATTAAAATTCCGCGCCGTGGAATAAAGGGTTTGATAACTCGCGGTGATAACAATTTATGTTTTCGCCGTTGACGTCTGGAATTTATTAAATCTTGTGGTTTAAATATCAGTAAACCAACCGCAGCAATTTCATCGGCGGCATAACCTGGCAATTTCGCCAACAAATAAACAAATGATCGAGCGAGGGCAGCAGTTAAAAGTTGAAGCGAGATCCAGGGCAACAACCACCAACTGGAATTTGCCAACATCACAAACGCGGCATTGCGACGATCTAATAACAATGGTCGATGTAAAAGCGCATCTTTTACATCAATCGAACGACGTTCATTAGTCGCAGCTTCGGCGTGATAAATCGCAGCGCTACCAACTCGAACAACGGAATGACCGGCAACATGAGCGCGCCAACCTAAGTCGACATCATCTCGGAAAAGTTCCAAACTCGGATCAAAGCCACCTAATTGTTCAAACACTTCCCGTTTAATCAACATGCCAGCGGTACTTACCGCGAGTACTTCTTTTACATCATCATGTTGACCTTGATCATGTTCACGAGATTCCATGCCGGTCCATCGGGTTCCATTTTCGGCAATGCTGACCCCAGCTTCTAAAACATGCTTTCGATCATGCCAACCTAAAATCTTTGGACCAGCAATTGCCACCTGCGGACGGTCTGAGATTGCAGCCAACATATTTTCAAGTGCGTCCCGGCGCGGAGCTGAGTCATCGTGCAAAATCCATAACCACTCTTCGCGAGAGTTACTTGAAGTACTGGAATTATTTAAGTCAGGTAGTGCAGCAACTGCTGCAGCGACGGCAGAACCAAATCCGCTTTTGCGATCTTGTTCAATTATCGAGATTCCGGCATTTTTTAACATGCGAACTGAAATATCAGTTGAGCCGTTATCAACGGCAATTATTTGATTAGGTAAGCGATGTTGTGCAGATATCGCAGCAACTGTTTCAGCGAGCCATGTCGCACCATCATGGGTGACGACAATTGCAGTTACAAAGAATTCGCGGTTTTCAGCCACTCGCTATTCTAAGCAGGGCGACGCTTTAACCTACGACGTTCCCGTTCAGATAGCCCGCCCCAGATGCCAAATCTCTCATCGTGTGCGAGTGCGTAATCTAAACATTCAGACCGAACCTCACAGGACATGCAGACCCGCTTTGCTTCGCGAGTTGAGCCGCCCTTTTCTGGGAAGAAAGCTTCAGGATCGGTTTGAGCGCAAAGTGCGCGTTCCTGCCAAGTTAACTCTTCTGGTGAAATTATTAAAGCTGGTAAATCATTTATCAGATTCGCCCGCGCTTCTTTCATTCTCTCCCCTTAACTTTTCCTTTAAATCTTTATTGAATTCTTTTAAGTTTGAAATTATTTTTTTACAATTTCAAACGACTGGGAGAATTACACGCGTGTAAGTCGCTTATGTCAAGTTAAGACTGGGGTAAAAGCCGGGCAAATCAGCTGATATTTGGTGAAAAAAATCGCCTTTATTTTTGAGAAAAACCGACATAATTATTGATAATGATGGTGCCAGAGGTGATACGAGCCGAATCGGCCACAATTGAACTCTCAATCTGACAATTAGGTTCAACTTTTGCATTTCTACCGATGATAGAAGATTTGATCTGACAATTTTCGCCAATAACTGCGCCGTTTTCAATCACGCTGCCACCATCAATAACAACGTTGGCACCAATATTCACATCAGATTTGATTAGTGAATCAGATTTTGCATTTTTCTTGCGATCAAATGCAGCTGAAATCATTTTGCCAGTGACGATATCACTTGATGCTTTTACCAGAGCTTGCGGATTTCCAATATCTAACCAATAGTTTCGATCTACAAACCCCAATACTTTATGGCCAGATTTTAAAAGTTGCGGAAAGGTTTCGCGCTCCACACTCACCACTTTATTTGGTTCAATTTTATTAATTACATTTCTATTAAAGATATAACAGCCAGCATTTATCAGATTACTTGGCGGGTTATCCATCTTTTCATTGAAACTTTTCACAACAGAATTACTTGATAACTCAACTGATCCATATGCTCTGGCATCGGATACTTCAGTTAAATATAAAGTTACATCGGCTCGCTCTTTTAAATGGAATTTAATCTGACGCGATAAATCATGTGCGCTCAGCACATCGCCATTAAAAATTACTACTAAATCGCAGTCACCTAATTGATCAGCCGCTTTTCGTATTCCACCACCGGTACCTAAAGCGCTCTCTTCTACTGAATATTTAATCTTGATGCCAAAGCGCTCACCATTTCCAAAATAGGGCTTAAAAACTTCAGATAAACAACTTGTAGCCAGATCAATTTCATCAACTCCTGCTGCTTTTGCCTTTGAGATTTGATGCTCGGTAAATGG
>CAXBQO010000039.1:0-9333 GCA_963977945.1 uncultured bacterium | reverse complement strand
CGTAGCGCCAGGTTAGACGGAAAAAGAGGGGAAGCATAAAGTAACGAAATGTTTCCCTTCTGCGAATGGGTCAGTTCACTCTAGCCAATTGGGCGCCGGCCAGAAAGGGAATCTTTCGGGCCGGTCATCCGACCAGTGGGACTCAGTTGCTCTATCTTGGCGTTGGCGTCTTCCAGGTTCTCTTTCTCTTTTCTTTCAAGGTGGAGTGTGTTTCAGTGGGTGGTGACGTCATAGGAGGGTTATTATTTCTTTGACGTTTACTATAGTATTATTTTTCAGTTGCCGTTCTTTACATTCTTACCATAAATTGTTAATTGCGTGCACCTCGACAAGTTGGTTGCACATGTGTTTCAAACTTTGAATAGCCAACGCATAATAAATGATCATTAATTATCGTTAAGGCAGTTAAACCTTCGCCCCTCGCACTTTCTAAATCTTCAGCTAAACCATTTTTCTCGCCATCAATAATTCGCTGAGCTAATCGATCAGCGGTTGATAATTTTTCATACTCAGCGAGACGATTCTTTGGTCCAGATTCCATTTTTACATCAGCAAAAATCTCTAGAAATTTAGTTAATGGATCAAAAACCTTATTGCCATTGTCATCAAATTTTCGTCGGTCATAAATTAGATCGAGAGCGGCTTGTAGTTGTTCTTGTGGGATTTTAGCTAGCGGCATAATTTTTGAAGGATGCACGATTGCGCTGGTTAGGCCAACTTTGGTTGCTTCCGATAAAAAAACTGAATTTAATACCACGCGCGCTGCTGGGTTTAATCCAAAAGAAATATTGCTGATTCCAAGAATTGATTGCACATTTGGATACTCTTGATGAAGTTTTTCAATCGCTAAAAGTGTCTCTAATCCATCTCGTCGAGTTTCATCTTGGCCGGTTGCAATCGGAAAAGTTAGGCAATCAATCGCTATATCTTCAACATTTACGCCATGATTCTTGGTTAAATCATCAATTATTCGGCGAGCAACTTTAAGTTTCCATTCACATTCACGAGCCTGTCCTTGTTCATCGATGGTCAAGCCAATTACTGAACAACCGTGTTCCTTAATTAATGGAAGTATCCGCGCGTAACGAGAATTAGGACCATCGCCATCCTCAAAATTCACAGAATTAATTACTGATCTACCACCAAGACATTCCAATCCAGATTTCAAAACTGCAGGTTCGGTGGAATCCAACACAATTGGCAATGTTGAAGTAGTTGCAAAGCGTGAAGCTAATTGCTTCATATCGCTAGCACCATCTCGGCCAACATAGTCAACCGAGAGATCGAGCATGTGTGCGCCCTCTTTAATTTGATCGCGGGCAATCTCTACACATTTTTCCCAATCTTCTTCAAGCAATCTGTCTCGGAATGCACGAGAACCATTTGCATTGGTTCGCTCCCCTACCGCCATATAAGTATTTTGCTGACGCCACGGAACAAATTGATACAAAGAGGAGGCACCAATATCTGGTTTAGGTATGCGCTTTTTTGTTTTTGCCCCACCTAATTTTTCTACCACCGCTTTTAAATGTTCCGGGGTAGTTCCACAACAACCGCCAATTAAATTCAAACCAAACTCATTTACAAATTGCGAGAGCCAATCAGCTAATTCAGTTGGAGTTAACGGATATTTAGCTCCACCATCTTGCAAAATTGGTAATCCAGCATTTGGCATAACGGAAATACCAATAGTCGCTTGTTGAGAAAGAACTCTTAAGTGCTCACTCATTTCTGCAGGTCCGGTTGCGCAATTAAGACCGATCAAATCAATACCTAGTGGCGCTAATGCATTTAATGCAGCTCCAATTTCAGTTCCAAGCAACATAGTTCCGGTGGTTTCAACAGTTACTTGTGCAATTATCAAAATATCCCGTCCATTTTGCTTTGCCTGCTCAATTGCACGTGCGTTTCTGGCGCCATTAACCGCTGCTTTAGCTTGCAATAGGTCCTGAGTGGTTTCTATTAATAATGCGTCTGCACCACCATCAATTAATCCTTGAGCACATTTTTCGTAAGCATCACGAAGTGTTTGATAATCAATGTGGCCCAATGTCGGCAATTTTGTGCCTGGCCCCATTGATCCAATTACCCATTTTGGATTCTGCGCAGTTGTAAATTCATCAGCAACTTTTCTGGCTATCTGCGCTCCAGCCAAAGACAATTCATATATGCGTTCTGGAATTTCATATTCCGATAAATTTCCTAAGTTCGCACCAAAAGTATTGGTTTCAACCGCGTCGACACCGGCCTTGAAATATTCGCGATGAATTTGCGCGACCAGTTCTGGTCGGGTGATATTTAATATTTCGTTGCAACCTTCATGGTTTTGAAAATCAGCCATCGACGGATTGGCCGATTGCAACATTGTGCCCATAGCACCATCTGCAATCACCACCCGCTCACTCAACGCTTTACGCAGGGTAGAAATCGTAGAAACCATTGGGATAATTCTACTTTGTGTGCGTTTAAAGTGCGATTAAAGCGCGATACCGAGAACGCTATCTAAAAATCTAGACATTAACCCAGTTTCATTTTTGAAACCTTGCGAATTAGCAGAGTTCAAGCTGGTTTTTGCCCAATCGATAACTTTCATTAATGCTGCGTTCACATCAAGATTGTTTGAAAGATCTAATAACGACTGCTCAATTATGGATTCAACTGGCTGGCATGATTGTAAAGCGAGCGCGGTGCGGACTATCTCTAATTCATTTTTTGCTGTTGCAATCTTTTCTTCACTCCACATTCGATCTGACTGATAATGATCTTTAATAATTGCCCAACGTAGAACCATTGGGTCCAAATTTTGTTTACGGTAAGTGGAAACAAAAACTAAATTTCCTTTAGATTTAGACATTTTTTCACCATCTAAGCCGAGCATTCCGCTATGAATGAAATACTCTGCAAAGGGTTTGCCATTTAAGGCTCTATTAATTGCATCGCACATAAAATGATGCGGGAAAATTAAATCACTGCCACCGCCTTGCATATCTAGTGAACAATTTCGATTTATGCCCGCATCCTCGGTAGCAATCACCACGCATTCAATGTGCCAACCTGGTCTACCTTTACCTAAAACTGTCATCCAGGAAGGTTCGTTTTCTCTTGGGCCGCACCACATTATTGGATCAAATTTGGTTTTCTTCCCAGAGCGATTCGGATCTCCACCACGCTCTTCAAAAATTTTTTCAGCATCTTCAACAGGAAGAGGGTTATTTTTCAAATAGGAAGTTAGGTCAAAATAGATATCGTTTTCAAGTTTGTAGGCAGCGCCAGATTTGAGCAATTTCTCCACTGCTAACGCAAACTTTTCTATTCTCTCTGATACCGAAACAAATTTCTTTGGTGGTAGTACTCGCAAATAAGTCATGTCATCGGCGAATAATTGAACTTGGCTTTTACCTAACTCTTGCCAATCGACTTTGTCGCGACTTGCTCGGACAAAGAGCGGGTCATCAACGTCGGTAATGTTTTGTAGGTAATTAACCGCTAATCCTGAATAGCTTAAATATCTATTTATTAAATCAAAACTTAAATATGTAGCAGCATGTCCTAAATGAGTCGCATCGTAAGGCGTGATTCCACAGACATATAAATCAAAAGAGCCGTTTGCATCACTCGGAACTATTTCGGTTTGCTTGTTCGCACCTTTTTTGGAATCAACTAGTTTTAATCTGGGAACTTTAGATTCAGATCGCGATGGCACAAAAACTTCTGGCCAAACCATAAATTTTGTCATCGATTTAACAAATTCATTTTCATCGATTTTTTAAACCGGCGGCCATGGCACCGCTGGCCAATTTGGGTTTGGTAGTGGAAACTCATTTAACGACAGCAAACTGTTGATCCGCATTTTTGTCGCAGCTATTTCTCGTTCGCTTAATAATTCTATAAATTCCGGGTTTGAAACTACTTGCAAAGATGCTTTCAGCAATCGAATTTCGGTTTGATTAAATTTTTCGCCCGCAAACTGCCACAAAACTGTACGCAATTTATCTTCTTCATGAAATGTTACGCCATGATCGCAACCTAGAACCTGTTTTCCCTTGGTAATTAGCAGATGGCCAAATTTTCGATCTGTGTTATTGATAATTGCATCAAACAACGCCATTTTTCTCAACGAAGAATCATCACTCTGACCAAAACTAACCACATCAGTTTCCTCATCGGTATCAATCCATTCCTGCACCATGCCTTTACCAAATGGGCCATCACGCAATACCGTCTTTGGTACTAAATCAAAACCCGCCTCTTTGCTCAACAGATATGCCGCATATTCTCGATTTGCAAGTGTGCCTTCAGGAAAATCCCACAATGGTCGCTCACCCGCTATAGGTTTGTAAATAACTTTTGGATTTTCATCAGTTGTTGTACCTCGAACGATTTCCGCGTACAAAGTTGCATTTGATGCATCGACCAATCTACCCACTACTTTTAATTCTCCTTCAAATAATTCATTAGCAGTTAGAGAACTCATCGACGATATCCATTTGCTCTTGGACACAAGTGACCTTCTGGGTCAATTGGCAAAGAGCAAAAAACACAATCTGGTCTTCCCGCTGCCACAACTTTTTTTGCCCGTTCAATAAAATTTTGCACCTGCTGAACATCTAACTTAACAATCAAAAGGTCAGGTCCATCTTCATCTGAAATTGATTCATCGGGAATTAGTGTTTGCTCCCCCGGCATAATTTCTTGTATCCGCAGAAAAAAATTGTCTTGTTCGTACGAAACACTCATCAGTCCAACTTGGAAATCCTCATCGAATGGACTCGTGAGCGGATCGTTATCTACTTTCAGATTAGGTAATGCATTTTTAGAAATCTTATTGGTTCGTCTTAGTTCAATAATCATCTCGGCTAATCGTTCTATGAGTCCGATTACCTGACCCTTTTCTAGCATCACAGTATTTAGACCAACTTTAGAATTGGCTTGCAAATAAAAAGTGCGAGAACCTGGTTGACCAACTGTTCCGACCACAAAACGTTCGACTACTTCGTGGCGGTAAATGACTCTAGGCATTTGAACCACCCAGCATCGCTCTAATTTTGCGAAATGGATTGCTGGCAGATTCTAGACGGCGATTCACAGACACCACTTCAAAACTCTGCTTTTCAAAGCGCAACACTGTAATTGACGCAGGTGATACATGAATTTTCTGAAATTTATTAAGTTCTAAATCTAAAGCAAATGCCACTGCCATTTTTATTATGTCGCCGTGGCTAACTACAAGTGAATCACGCTTTAAATTCGCCAATTTAGTGAGGCCATTTTGCACTCGCTTATTTGCTTCAGTAAAAGATTCTCCGCCCGGAAATCGAAATGTCTCTGGTTTACTTTGAACTTTTTTCCACTCAGGTTTTTTCTGCAGGGTTTTCAACTTTTCACCTTGCCAAGAGCCATAATTCATCTCAATAAAATCAGTTGTAGTTTCAATATTTTCCAATTTTCTTTGACTACCTGACCGCAATTCTCTAAGAAACGGTTTGATTGTGAGCAAACATCGAGGTAACGGACTACTTATTATGTTGGTATTTTTATCAATACCCAATCTTTTTAACTCAGCCGCCAAAGTATTTGATTGCTGCTCGCCGGTTTTGGAAAGCAAAACGCTGTAATCCTGACCAGCAAGAACTCCAGTTTCATTTGCAGTTGATTGTGCGTGGCGAAGCAGGTAAATCAATGGCATACGCAAAGGTTACCGAGAATCGAAAGAGTTGATTGCTAGTGTCTTTCCGTGGAATTACGGAAGTTAGGCGGATTACAAGTTTCGCGTTTGGCCCTAGGCACTATGACTTGGGGACGTGATACCGATGAAAATGAGGCAGCTGAGCAGTTGCAAAGCTTCATTGAAGCCGGCGGCAATTTAATCGACACCGCCGCTTCATATTCAGATGGAGATAGTGAACGTGTAATCGGTGGATTTATTGGAACATTAGTTAAACGCGATCAAGTATTAATAGCTACAAAAGCAGGTTTAAGTACCAAAGATGGAGTGCGACGGGTAAATGCATCACGCGCTGCGTTGCTTGAAGATCTAGATAAATCAATCGCAAGGCTGGGTGTTGATCATATTGATTTATGGCAAATACATAATTGGGATGACCAAGTTCCGTTAGAAGAGAGTTTGTCCGCTATTGATTATGCAGTTTCCTCTGGCCGAGCAAGTTACGTCGGTTTGGCAAACTACTCTGGTTGGCAATTAGCTCGAGCAATTACATTGCAAAATCCAATTTTTGGTAAAGCCGCAATCCTTACTTCACAAAATGAGTATTCACTTCTTAATCGCAGCGCGGAAAAGGAAATAATTCCAGCATGCAAAAATTTAGGAGTTGGATTTCTGGCTTGGTCACCACTTGGTCGTGGTGTGCTAACTGGAAAGTATCGAAATGGCGTGCCGTCAGATTCTCGTGGCGCAAGTCCGCACTTTGCAAGGTTTGTTGAGCCTTATTTGAAAGAGAGATCTAGCAAAATCGTAAACGCTGTTTGTGTTGCCGCTGATGGTTTGGGTTATGCACCTTTAGAAGTGGCACTTTCTTGGGTTCGAGATGCAAGTGGTGTTTCAAGCACAATAATCGGCGCTCGTACCGGCGCTCAACTTCGCGGAATTCTGACCTCAGAACAAATTGAATTACCAGATCAAGTGCGAGTCGCACTCAACGAAGTTTCAAATTAAACCGTTTCTAAAAAACGATAAAGAGTTCGCACTCCAAATTTAAGTCCTTCAACTGGTACTCGCTCATCCACTCCGTGGAAGAGGGCGAAGAAATCTAAATCTGCCGGAAGTTTTAATGGCGAGAATCCATATCCTTTAATTCCCAAATCACTCAGAGCCTTGTTATCAGTTCCACCACTCATTAGATATGGAACAACGATTCCATCTGGATCTTCAGCTGAAATAGCGTTGACCATTTGATCAACTAAATCTCCTTCAAAATCAACTTCTAATGCCTTATCTCTGACCAAAATTTCCATTTCAATCTCTGGCCCCGCTAATTTCTTAATAGTTTCATGCAACTCATTTTCAAACCCTGGCAGAAACCGACCATCAATCACTGCACTAGCGGTTTGCGGAATGACATTCTCCTTGTACCCAGCGTTAAGCATGGTTGGGTTTGCCGTGTTTTGAATAGTTGCCCCAATCATTTTGCTGGCTCCACCTAAATGTTTAAGTAAATGTTTGAAATTTGTTTTCTCATATTTTTCACCAACAAGATCTGCAACTTTCTTAAAAAACTTTGCGCCAGTTTTAGTTTCAATTTGGGGCCACTCATAACGTCCGATGCGTTCAACCGCTTGAGATATTTTTGTGACGGCGTTGTCTGGGTTGATAAAAGATCCGTGACCAGCCCGGCCGGTTGCAGTTAATTTGATCCACTGAATTCCCTTTTGGGCTGCTTCAACTAAATAAAGTCGATGCCCACCGGTGATTGTTAATGAAAAGCCGCCAACTTCAGAGACCGCTTCAGAGTAACCTGCAAAAATTTCTGGTCTATTTTTTACTAACCATCTTGAGCCATAGGTACTTCCGGCTTCTTCATCTCCAAAAAAGACCAACAAAATATTTCGTTCTGGTTGGTATTTAATTCTTTGCCACATTCTGACAGTTGCAAGAATCATGGCATCCATATCTTTCATGTCGACGGCGCCTCGGCCCCAAATGAATCCATCTTTGATTTCTCCACCAAATGGATCAATTGACCAATCTTTTTCGTTGACCGGAACAACATCGATATGGCCATGTACTACTAAACCTGGCAATTTCGGATTTTTTCCAGGTATTTTCGCGACAACGTTGCAGCGATTTTTTGCGCTCTCAATTACTTCGTTACTTATTCCAACTTCAGAAAGTTTTGCACTTACATACTCTGCGATTTTGCGTTCATCGCCTTTGGCTTCGCCGTAGTTAACGCTGGGAATTCGGATCATCTCTTGACAGAGCAAGATGGTTTCATCTTCTAACTGCGTGATTTGTTCCTTAGTGAGTTTCAATTGACCACCTCATATGCCCATCATCCCGAAAACCCGATATTCTTTCCACTCTCATCGGTGAATTATCTTCAAATTGAAATTTCAAGGTGAGTTAGTGAAATAATTAAATAGAAAAATTAGTAATACTGTCTGGGTGGCGAAATGGCAGACGCGCTAGCTTGAGGTGTTAGTGCCCGTAAGGGCTTAGGGGTTCAAGTCCCCTCCCGGACACAAATAAATAGCTCATAACTGCATTTCAACAAAGGGATTCAATGGGTAACAGATCTAGTTCATCAACTTTTCTGAATTTGATACGAGATATACCCGATTATCCAAAACCTGGCATTCTCTTTAAAGACATAACTCCACTTCTTGCCGACGCCAAAGCCTTTCGTAAAATTGCTAAGGAAATTACTAAAACATTTGGCAAAAAAAGTTTTGACTACATCGCCGGAGTTGAAGCGAGAGGTTTTGTATTAGCAGCAAGTTTGGCGACATTAACTAAAACTGGATTTATCCCAATTCGTAAGAAGGGAAAATTACCGGGCGCAACGATTAGCCAAAGTTATAACTTGGAATACGGAACCGACACGCTTGAAATCCACACCGGAATAATTCCGAAAAAGAGTCGAATTCTGGTTGTGGACGATGTTTTAGCAACGGGTGGCACTGCGATTGCCAGCATAAAATTGCTAGAACAAGAGGATTTATCGGTAATTGGAATAGCATTCCTGTTACAAATTGATGGCCTTGATGGTTATCAAAAAATCGCAAATCAATTCCCCACCCTTCCCATAAAGGTAGTTATTTAATAGGTACGAGATGGTGATTTGATGTCAGAGTTAATTTATTACTGCGGGACCATGGATTCAGGTAAATCCACATTGGCGCTGCAGACTGCACACAATCACAAAAGTCGTGGACACAAGGGTTTAATTTTTACCAATCAAGATCGTGCTGGGCGCGGAATTATCTCTTCAAGGCTTGGTTTACAAACTGATGCAATCGAAGTTGCAGCCGATATTGATATTCATAAATTGGTTGTTGATCGACTTTCACAAGGAGAAAAAGTAGATTTTATTATTTGCGATGAAGCGCAATTTTACGAACCAAATCAAATTGAACAATTAGCCAGAATCGTTGATGGATTAGGCATCACCGTTTATGCATTTGGAATATTGGCAGATTTTCGTACCAAATTATTTCCAGGAAGTGCGAGGTTGGTAGAACTTGCTGATCGAGTACAAACCCTTCAAGTAGAAGCACTTTGTTGGTGTGGAGAGCGAGCCACACACAATGCCCGACTTATAGATGGCCAAATGGTTACTGAAGGCGAACAAGTTGTTGTCGGCGATGTCTCAAAAG
>CAXBQO010000038.1:0-9334 GCA_963977945.1 uncultured bacterium | reverse complement strand
TAGGACAACAATTTGGATTTGCCGGAACCAACCTCGCTCCTGGTGCTGCTACTCAATTAATTTCAACTGAAACAGTCAGAAAAATTGCCCGCGAAGTAAGTGGCGATGGTCAGCCAGTAGGTAGCGCAACTCAAAATGAGATGAAAGAAGCTATTGATATTGCAAATCTTTGGCTTGATCCAGAAATTATTTTTCCAGCTTCACTAACTAATTCAAATCCGGCTTGGAGTTTGCGCGATTGGATTGATAACTCATTAATTGGCTGGCAAAAAATGTTCGAGCCACTGGCAGAAGGAATGGCTGAAGCTTTAGCAAAAGTTATTTCTGGACCAAATCCACAATTACCATTACATCCAATAAATCAAATTAGTGATCCAAACCAGCAAAATGTTATGCAACAAATGCTCACCAATATTTTGAAATCTTTCATGGGATCTTTAATTGCGACTCAATTGGGGCAATCGGTTGGCCAACTAGCCAAAAGCGTTACCGGATCACATGATGTTGCGATTCCATTATTTGCAGCTCCTAATTCGCACTTGATTGCCCAAAATGTAAAAGCGTGGGGCGAGGGTTTGGGAATTCCAGATAAAGAGGTATCAATTTATTTAGCGCTGCGCGAAGTAAGCGCGGCTAGATTATTTGCTCATAACCCATGGCTCACCAACTACATTCGCGATGCAATAACTACATATGGTCGCGGCATTCGAATTGATGTGGAATCAATTCAACGGCAGGCAGAAGAAGCAATGAGTTCGGGTAATTTTGATTTTAATAATCCGCAAAGTTTTACCATTGCATTAAATAATGGCTTGTTCACACCAGAACAAACTCCGGCACAAGAAATGGCGCTACTAAAACTTGAAACCATATTGGCATTAATTGAAGGATGGATTGATCACGTTATTTCACAAGTCGCTAAAGATCGCATTCCGACATTTAACGCCTTGATAGAAAACTCAAGACGTAAACGAGCAACTAATTCACCTATCGCACAACTTTTCGCAACGCTTTTAGGTTTAGAAATTTCACCCCGCAAAGCTAGAGAGGCAGCATTTTTCTGGCACGAGGTGAAGAAACTTCGCCAAAACACCGGCCGAGATCAACGTTGGGAAGATCCGGCATTTTTACCAACTCCGATAAATGCCAAAACCAATATTTTTGAAGATGTAGAAGTTTTCTTAAACAGCACCACTGTTCCAGATGATTTAAGCGGGCTTAAATAGCGAAGCCCCCGGGCGCATTTTTTGCCTGCCTTCCCCTTGCAGGCAAAACTGTTATCCGAGGACTTCGTGAGGGAAAACTTAGTTAGTACATCCAGCTTTAGCAACTTACTCAACCCGAAGTTTTTAAAAAAATTTTTAACTCCGACTGCTCAAAACTTCAAAAAAATATTTCAAACTGTGGGATTAACCGATTTTGCAGCAGATAAACATCACATAGCTCTGAATGAAATGCATAAGTAAGATAAAAATCTTCGCAAAACTCTCAAGTTAAGGATGAGAATTTCAACTTATGCGAGCAAAATTAGAGATAACTCGCAACAAATCTGACTTGCCGCGCAATTGATTATCGGAAATTGGCGGTGGATAAGTGAGGCGAAGAAAGTGGATAGCCGGTGGATAAATAGTGGATAAAAGTGGATAACTTAGTTCAGCTACCCCTTGACTTTCCTACACTCCCGCCGGTGTATAACCAACCAAAATCCCGGCGCAAGGCAAAAGTAAATCCGACGCTGCAAGCGGTACAGGTATCAGAACCATTTCGAGTGATCAGAAGTAATAGGCGCAAACGAGGGATTAGTGCTTTCCGAAATATGGGAGTAATTGAAATTCATGTGCCAGCAAAAATTAGCAAACGCGCCGAATCAGAAATTGTGCCAGAGATGATTCAAATGGTGCTTAGACGAGAGGCAAAAGAGCGCAAAAGCGATTCGCAATTAATGGAACTCGCAAATGATTTATTAAATGAACTTTTACCTGATTTTCACGAACGGCCAGTGAGTATTACCTGGAAAATAATGAATGAAAGATGGGGTTCTTGCACAACATTAGATCGCACCATCAGAATTTCAGATCGATTGCAGTATGCACCCGATTATGTTTTAAGGTACATCTTGTTCCATGAACTGATTCATTTGCGAACACCATTTCACGATTCAATTTTTGATGATTATCTAATGCGATTTACAAAGAGTGAATGTGAACGGGCCGAGAGTTTTCTTGCCGGTTTTGAATATGCACTGCAGAGCTAGTGGTTCATTCAGATTGCTAGTAATTTATTGAGATTCAATGAAAATTGATGAGATCCAATGAAATTTATTGAGATTTATTGAAATTGCTAGTTATCCCCAGAAATTTTTGAGCAAATTCCGATATTTTGGTGAAAAACACTCCACATATGCGTGGAAAACCCAATTTATGAGCGTTCACGGTAATAGGGTGTAGTTATTCGCACCGTGTGAATTAAGCACGGGCGGGCTTAAACAAACGGAGGAACAATGGCAGAGCAATACTCAGGTGAAGCGTTTTGTGTGAAGTGCAAAGAGAAGCGCTCATTTACCGGCGAGATCAAGGTAACCGACTCCGGTCGGCGTATGGCCCAAGGAACTTGCCCAGTATGTGGCACAAAAGTTAATCGCATCCTAGGTAAGGCATAAGACTTTAACTTAAAACTTTAAGTTAAGCGGGCGGGAATCAATTTCTCGCCCGTTTTCTTTTGCCCGAAATTTTGCTTGTGAATAAGAAATTTCACTTTTCTACTTTTACCGCAAGATTTGCTAATGACAATTTCCTACAAAAACAAATTAGCAGAATTAATTCCAACTTATCAAAGCGGCATCTATTTAACTTGTATTTCTGAATCCAAAGCATTTCTTGGAAATATTTACTCAAGTCTTGAAATATTTGATCAGAATTTGATTCAACTTTTAAAGTGTTTAGATGGCATAAATACTTTGGCAGATATTGCCCAAGGATGTAATTTGTCGGTAGATCAATTGGTGCAAATTCTAGAGCCATTTGAAAAAAAGAAATTGATAGTTTTGCAGGCGACAACACAAGATGTGGCTATAGCCGAATTAATTAAATCTGAAAATTTAATGCAAAGTGAATTAGGTGAAAAAATTTTAGCCAAGCGAATTATTGGTGAACTTGATTCGGTAACTCTTGATCGCCTTTATGCTAGAAGTACATTCCAAATTATGATTTTTGGGAAAAATAGGTTGGCACTGAATTTGCTTGGGCTGTTGCAAAGCATTGGATTTAGTCGATCAATAATTATTGGAAGTTTTACAAACTCAAATAAAACTATTTCAAACTCTGATATTTGTGGAGCCAGTGTTCGCACTCTTGACCATGGTTTAGATCTGCAGATTAGACAAGAGCAGATAATTAATGAGCAAAATCTATTTAAAAGCGATGAGCAAAAATTCAATAATCAAATGACTAAGCCAGATTTAATTTTGGCGTTAGAAAAAACGCCGGCTGATTATCAGCAACGTTGGATGTGTGAATCGACTCCACACTTATTTGTCGGACCATATTTAAACGGTGAGATCGCAGTTGGGCCGCTGGTGATTCCCGGTAAAACTCCCTGTTTAAATTGCATCGATTTAAACTCAAGGCAGTTTCACTTAGGGTTTAGTGAAATTGCCGCAAATTGTGAGAGTGAAGAAAAGCTAATTCCCAGCGCTCAACTTTGGGTTGTTCTGGGCACTCTTGCAATCGCAATTTCTGAGTGGGCCGACCGGCAAACTTGTTCGCTCATTTCCAATCAAAAAATTCTAGATTTTAGAGATTACGCCGTTGGCACTACTCAAGCAGGTTCTAGGGAATCTAGTTATTCCGGTGATTCGAGAGGTAAGACACTTTATTTCAACTCGATGTGCGGATGTCGCAAGATTCCGTGAGAATTTGCCGGTGAGTAAAACCAATCAAAAGCGCAAAATTCCAAAGTCAACAACTGCTCGTACTGCGAAATTAGCGACTCTGCCAATTTCGCTCGCCGGTCGAAGCGCAATTGGAATAGGGCGACAATTAATTGGTCAATCATCTTCATACGCATTTCAAGAGATTCAAGAAAAAACCGCTGAACAAGTTTTTAAAGTTTTAGGTGAATTAAAGGGTGGCGCGATGAAGTTTGGCCAAGCACTTTCAGTGTTTGAAGCAGCGCTGCCTGAGGAATTTGCGAAGCCTTATCGTGAAACCTTAACTAAGTTGCAAGAGGCAGCTCCGCCGCTACCAGCGCGAGTAGTTCACGATGTTTTAGCGCAAGAACTTGGGGCAAACTGGCGGGAAAACTTTTTAGAATTTAATGACCAAGCAAGTGCTTCGGCATCAATCGGACAAGTACACCAAGCGATTTGGAAAACTGGCGAAAAAGTAGCGGTAAAAATTCAATATCCCGGCGCCGCACAGGCGTTAATTGCAGATTTAAATCAAATTCAACGTTTTGGAAAAATTTTTGGTTTGTTTATGCCAGGGCTAGAGATGGATCCACTTCTTGCCGAATTGCGCTCGCGCATTATGGAAGAGGTCGACTACCGATATGAAGCCAAAGCGCAAGAAGCCTGCTATTTAGCTTATGCGAATGATCCAGACATAGTAATTCCAAAAGTTATCGCCGTTGCCGACAAAGTATTGGTTAGCAGTTGGTTAGAGGGAACTCCGCTCTCTCAAATTATTAAATCTGGCACCACTGAAATGAAAAACAATGCTGGAATCAGATTGGCTAGATTTCACTTCACCTGTCCAGAGCGGGCCGGTTTATTGCATGCTGATCCACACCCAGGAAATTTCCGAATAATGCCTGATGGCCGTTTAGGAGTTTTAGATTTTGGCGCTTGCAACAGATTGCCAAATGGATTTCCTGAGCCGATGAAAAACTTATTAAAGAATGCGCTTGCCGGTGATGCGATGGCGTTATATGAAGGATTTAAGCGCGATGGATTTGTATTGCCAGATGTTGATGTCTCACCACAATTAGTTTTAGATTATTTGTTGCCATTAGTTGAACCGTTGCGCACCGAGAGTTTTAAATACACTCGGGAATGGTTGCGCGATCAAAGCGCGCGCGTTGGCGATCCGAGAAATCCAACTGCGAAAATCGGATTCCAATTAAATCTGCCACCTGAATATGTATTAATTCACCGAGTTACTTTGGGAACCACCGGAATCTTTTGCCAACTTGAAGCAGAGGGCAATTTCCGAGATGAAGCACTTTCATGGTTCCCGGAAATCGCTCCTGCTGGCGCTTATTAAGCAATTTGCGCCTCCAGCTCAGGTGTATGAGTTACTTCAATTGACGTTGCAATTGATGCAGCAGAGGGACGGCCTGGTAAACGTTTAGCTTGAATTACTCGACCTTGATCAAATAACTCTCCACCCCAAACACCACAAGGTTCACTACGAGATAGCGCACCCTCTAAACAACGTTGACGCATTGGACATTGTGCGCACAACGCTTTCGCCATTTTTATTGTTGCCAGATCCTCGGCAAAAAACACCTCTGGATCTGCCATGTGACACGGAAGTGCGGGAAGTTCTGAATTGGTTAATTCATTTAAACCAATCATTGCATCCTCTCCCTGCGCCCAGCCCGGTAGCAGTAGTTCACTAAAGAGAACAGTCATTGTTCTCACCTTTTCCTTTCTTTTTCCTTTTTTCCTTTTTTCTTCTTTACTTTTCTTTCTGGTTTAGTTTTTTCTCTTTTTTATTTGTTTACTTTTGCGTTTATTTCTTTTGTAAAAAAGAGAAAGGGCCGGCTGAATCATCTGATTCGCCGGCCCCGAAGGTTTTTGGGCTATTTACCCTTTAACCATTTGCCTCCTTGAGGCTCGGGGTGCGAACCGATGCTGTATAGGTATAAAAACCCTTATCGGAGCGCTTGGTTGTGTACCAATTACTTGTTGATTTATTCGCGGATTTATTTGTCGACGGAATTGAGGACTTACTTGTGCAGTTATTGGCACCAACAAATGAGAACGACAAACTCACCGTGGTTGTTGAAACAACGGTGAAACCTGTCGCAGCTTTGTCTCTGGCGTTAACAGGCGCTTCTAGCAATGAAGTCGTACTCATAGGACAAGGGTAAAGCAGGGGCAGGAGCGCTGGCAAACTAATTAATTTATAGACAGGGAATCGGCTAAAAACTCACTTTTTTCGCCAGAATAAGTAATGACTAGATGTTTGGCAGCGCGAGTAACTCCAACATAAAACAGTCTTCGCTCTTCCGCTAAATCATTTCCCATTGGCAAAATTCCAGCGCTCACACCTATTAAATAGATATGTGGCCACTCCAAACCTTTAGCTGAATGCAATGTTGAAAGAGTAATTCCGGGCAAGGTGGGTGGGTTATTTTGCTCGGCGCGATCGGTTAATTCCCGTAAAAATGTGCGAAGGGAAGAGTTTGGCTCGTTTTCTTTTAATTCTTGCGCCAGATTTAAAAGCGCGAGAACAAAATCCGCATCGCCAAATGGCAACAGCACCGCCCGTAAATCTGCCAACCAATCATTAATCTCTGATGGCAACACCGAGGCTTGTCTAATTTGCCGAATCGCGTCTTTTACTTCAACTCTTTCAAAAAATCTTTCACTTGTCTTTAATTGAGTCGGCAAATTCGCTTTATTAAATGCTGCCTGCATTAAATCTATTTGCGAATTAGTTCTAGCTAAAATTGCAATTTGATTTGGATTTATCCCCTGGCCAATTAATTTTGTAACACTTGAAACTACATACTCAGCTTCCTGTTTGGCATCAGAAAAGCCTTTAACCTCTGGTTTATCTCCGTGGCTACCGGCTGAATGTAGTTGGGGATTTTCCTTGACTTCATTTTGAGAAAAAATTCGATTTGCAACGTGAATAATTTCTGGCGTTGATCGATATCCCCGACTTAAATAGAAAATCTGCGCATTTTGATATTTTTTAGGAAAGTTTTCTAAAAATGAACTAGTGGCGCCGGCAAATGAGTAAATGGTTTGCGCGCTATCGCCCACCACACATATTTCTTGTCTATTTCCCAGCCATAAATCCAGCAATCGCTGTTGAAGTGGGGATACATCTTGATACTCATCTACTGTGAAATATCGGTACTGATCTCGCACCCGCTCTCGAGTCTGCCGATCTTCTTCAAGCATTCCAACTGTCAGCAGTAAAACATCTTCAAAATCAATTGCCCGCTCTTGGTGTTTTAGGGATTCATAACTTTCATATATTTTGCTGACCAACCCAAGGTTTTCAGAATTGCTTTTTTTAAAACTAAATTGTGGTTGGCGTTGATATTTTTCAGAGTACTCTAAATAATCTAGCGGGGAAATTTGTAATACCTTTGCCCATTCAATTTCATTTGCCACCTCTTTTAAATTATTAGGTTGCGCAGGCACCGGAACATTTGCCCGCTCAATTGCCTTTGATAAGAATCCGGTTTTGCTGGTTAATAAATTTGGAAATGGTCCGCCCAAAACTTGGGGCCAAAAATAAAGTAGCTGTTTTAACGCAGCGCTATGAAAAGTTCGTGCCGCTACTCCGGTAAATCCCAATGTGCGCAATCTGGTTCGCATTTCACCCGCAGCGCGAGAGGTAAATGTGAGTGCTAAAACTTTGGTGGAATCAGTAACACCTGCGCTAATTGCATACGCGATTCGATGCGTGATGACTCTGGTTTTTCCGGTTCCAGCGCCAGCAATTACACAAACTGGACCTCTGATTGCTTTAACAATTGCTTGCTGATCTGGATCTAATTGCTCCAGAATTTTTTCTGGTGCAGAAATCACCGCCAAGATTCCCCAGTACCAAGATCTTTTGCATCCAAACCTGCGCTGCAATACCAATTCTCAATCATCGCCCGCGCTACAGAAATCTTGGGCGGCAACAACAATTTTTTATCTGCGATATCAGCTGCAATTTGGGAACGGTTAAACCAACGGAGTTGTTCGATCTCTACCCCATCAGGTTTCGCTGTTTCCGGAGCGTTTGTTATTGCTTCAAATGCCACCATCAACGAAGAGGGAAATGGCCAGGGCTGAGAACCTAAATACTTTAGTTGCGAAACGATTACTCCGGCCTCTTCTTTCACTTCGCGAATTACACAATTTTCAAAAGATTCTCCTGGCTCAACAAAGCCAGCAAATGTTGAGAAACGATTTTGTGGCCAGACCGATTGGCGACCAAGCAATATTCGATCAGATTTATCTTTTACTAAAACAATAATTGCACTATCAGTTCTTGGATAATGCTCGGAATTATCTTGCGGACATTTTCTAATTGCACCAGCTGATGTGACCAAAGTTGGGCCACCACAAATGGAACACCGCGGATGTTTTTCATGCCAATTTGCCAACCCTTGCGCCTGCACCGCAAGTCCGATTTGTTTTTTATCTAACTGCGCGCCAAATTCACGTAAAGCGGCAAAAGAAATTTTGATGTTGAATGCAGATGCATTCGGTAGATGTCGCACAAAAAAACTTTCGCTACCGATATCTCCCAAGTAATAATCAGTTTGCGATTCATAGCCACCAAGTTCAGAGCCTTTAAAAAGCTTTAACTCCTTGGCGAACTCATTTGGAATTCCAACTTTTCCATTTTGAAAAATTAGCACCGAAGCTTCTTTAAACAACTCTGAAATTAGTGACTGATTGGTTCGAAGATCTGCTTTACGATCAACCAGCGAAATGGATAAGGGCAGATTTAGAGTTTGGGCCATATAAAAACCAGATAACTCATCCACGTGCAGACCCTACTAGCCTTTGCGATGTGGCGGCAGAATCAAAAAAGCGTAAGAGTTCATTAACAACAGTTATTACGAGTTGGAATATTTTGCATGGCCAACAAATTCCACCTAATCCACAATTTGCGCCCAATACTCCACAAAAAGCAAAGCAGTTATTAACAAGTGCTGGTGAAACTATCGCCAAAATTTCTGGCAAAAGTTTGCAGCAGAAAAATTTTGTAATCGCACTACAAGAGGTGGATTTCAATCAGCCCAGAACCAATTTCTTAAATCAATCTAAATTAATCGCGCACGGTTTATCTGGAGTGAATAAATCGCAGTGGTTTTTTGTGCCAACCTTGATTGGAACTCCAGGGCAGAGATGGCGAAAGGTAAAGCCGGTTCAATACTTTACTAACTCAACCAAAAATTCAGATGAATTAAACAATGAAAACAATTTGCAAGAAAGCGCTTATGGAATTGCAATGATCACAAATGTAAAAGTAAATGCGATCCATTTAAAAAAATTGGGTAGATCTTTACTTGGTTTACCTTTGTTATTTCCAGGAAGCGGTTCAGAAAATGAAAGAGCAGGTGCGAAAAAAAGTAAAAATCAACCTACAAAATC
>CAXBQO010000037.1:0-9566 GCA_963977945.1 uncultured bacterium | reverse complement strand
CAATCTTGCGGTGATCTGTTGCTGATATACGATCAACGCACGGGGCGCTGCATTTTCCGATATCCCCTAATAAACAATTTCGTTTGGTGCGACGGGCAAAATCAAAATTGCTGTCGGTACAAGATCTAATTGGAAATAATCGTTGTAGCGCTTCAAATGTTGATCGTAGCGCCCAACTTTGAATGTAAGGACCAAAGTACTTACTTTTTTGATTTCGCCGTGATCTGGTTACATATATTTTGGGAAATTCATCGGAGTAATCAACTGCTAAATAGGGATAACTTTTATCATCGCGAAATCTGACATTGTATTTAGGATTCTCAGATTTAATCCAAGTAAATTCCAATTGCAAGGCTTCGATCTCATTACCAACAATTGTCCAATCAACTCGGTTGGCATTAGCTACTAATTGTTTAGTTTTCTCAGAAACATTTGATCCAAAATATGAATTCAATCTATTTTTTAGATTCTTTGCTTTACCTACATAAAGAACTCGATCTTGATTATCAAAAAATCTATAGACACCGGCAGCTTCCGGAATCTGTTTTGGTCTATAACTCGGGGAGGATTCCACTTTAAGAGGCTTTAGATTTTGCTTTACTGGTTTTAACTGATGCTAATTCTGGTTTGGAACGGGCTAATGCCTCTGCCAAAAATCTTCCGGTGTAACTATCTTTATTTTTTGCCAACTCTTCTGGTCGACCACAAGCGACAAGAGTTCCGCCCTTATCGCCACCTTCTGGTCCTAAATCAATCACCCAGTCGGCAGATTTAATGACATCAAGATTGTGTTCAATTACCACCACAGAATTTCCGGTATCAACCAATCGATTTAATACCAATAACAATTTTCTAACATCTTCAAAATGTAGCCCCGTAGTTGGTTCATCTAACACATAGATGGTTCGGCCAGTGCTGCGCCGCTGTAATTCAGTAGCGAGTTTTACGCGTTGGGCTTCACCACCTGAAAGTGTGGGGGCTGATTGTCCTAATCGCACATATCCCAAACCAACGTCACATAATGTTTTTAAATACCTGGCGATACTTGGAACCGATTCAAAAAAGTCGGCTGCTTGTTCAATTGGCATATCCAAAACTTGCGCAATGGTTTTTCCTTTGTAGTGAACTTCTAATGTCTCGCGGTTGTATCTAGCACCATGACAAACCTCGCACGGAACGTAAACATCAGGTAAAAAATTCATTTCAATTGTGATGGTGCCATCGCCGGCGCAGTTTTCACATCGGCCGCCTTTTACATTGAAGGAGAATCTGCCTTGCTGATAACCACGAACTTTCGCCTCAGATGTTTCAGCAAATAGCGCGCGTATCTTGTCAAAGACTCCGGTGTAAGTTGCCGGATTAGATCTTGGTGTTCGACCTATTGGTGATTGATCAACGTGAACTACTTTGTCTAGTTCATCCATACCTAAAATGGAACGATGTCGCCCTGGAACTATTCGGGCATTGTTTAATTTTTTAGCAAGCGATGAATACAAAATGTCATTTACCAAAGTGGATTTTCCTGACCCACTGACCCCTGTAACGGCTACAAAAGCCGCTAGTGGAAATTCCACATCGATATTTTTTAGATTATTTTCTTTTGCTTGTTTCACAATCAGTTTTCGGTCTGAGATTGCTCTGCGCTTTTTCGGAGTAGCAATCTCTCTTCGACCTGCTAAATAGTCTCCAGTGATTGAGGCTTTGCTATTTATTAACTCTTGATAACTGCCAGATGAAACAACTTTTCCGCCATGTTCGCCGGCTCCTGGTCCAATATCTACAATCCAATCTGCGGTACGAATTGTTTCTTCATCATGTTCGACCACAATTAGGGTATTTCCTAAATCCCGTAACCTGGTCAGAGTTTCAATTAGACGACGGTTGTCTCTTTGATGAAGCCCAATACTTGGCTCATCTAAAACATACAAAACTCCAACTAATCCAGAACCAATTTGAGTAGCCAACCGAATGCGTTGTGCTTCCCCGCCCGATAATGTTGCTGCTGCCCGATCTAGCGATAAGTAATCAAGTCCAACATCTAATAAAAATCCAAGTCTGGCATTAACCTCTTTTAATACTCGATCGGCAATCTGTTTCTCTCTAGCATTTAAATTCAAATTCTTTAAGAAAACTGCACACTCTTCAATTGAGAGTTCGCAAACTTGCGCAATACTCTTGCTTCCTAAAGTAACCGCCAATATTTCTGGTTTTAATCTGGCACCTTTACAAACAGGGCAAGGTGTCTCGCGCATGAATGCTTCATATTTTTCTCGACTGTAGTCGCTATCTGTTTCAGAGTGTCTGCGCTCGATGAATGGCACCACACCTTCAAAACCGGTTGAGTAATTTCTTACACGTCCATATCGGTTTCGATATTTAACATGCACCTCGTAATCCCAGCCGTGCAAGATTGCATCTTTCGCTTTTTCGGAAAGTTTGTGCCAAGGCGCATCCATTGAAAATCTCAAATCAGCTGCTAATCCCTCAAGCAATCTCTCAAAATATTCTTGTGATTGACCACCACTCCAAGGCGCAATTGCGCCTTCGTATAAAGATTTTGAATCATCTGGAACCAATAGCTCTTCATCAACTTCAAGGCGACTGCCAATTCCGGTGCATTCTGGACATGCGCCAAAGGGTGAATTAAAAGAGAAAGATCTTGGCTCTAACTCTTCAAAAGAAATTTCACACTTAGGACAAGCAAACTTTTCACTAAAACTTCGCTCTCTCTCTTTAGAGCCTGGTTTTTCATCAACAAAATCTAAAATAACTAAACCGTTTGCCAGTCGCAATGCCGTCTCAATGGAATCGGTAATACGTGATTTACTTTCGGATTTTGCAGTTAAACGATCAATTACAACTTCTATTGAATGTTTTTCCTGCTTTTTAAGTTTAGGAACATCCGCTATTTGATAAACCGTGCCATCGACGCGAACTCTGGAATAACCTTGAACATTAAACTCTTTGAATAGATCTAAAAACTCTCCTTTGCGCTCTCTAATTACTGGCGCCAATACCTGAAATTTGGTTCCTTCGGGCATTGCAAGAATTTGATCGACAATATTTTGCGGAGTTTGGCGGGTTATTTCTGATCCACATTTTGGACAATGTGGTTTTCCAGCTCTGGCAAATAACAAACGTAAATAATCGTAAACCTCGGTAATTGTGCCAACGGTTGAGCGCGGATTTCGGTTGGTTGATTTTTGATCAATTGAAACCGCCGGTGATAAACCTTCAATAAAATCAACATCTGGTTTATCCATCTGACCTAAAAATTGGCGAGCATAAGCTGATAAAGATTCAACGTAACGACGCTGTCCTTCGGCAAAAATCGTGTCAAAGGCTAGAGATGATTTACCAGAACCTGATAACCCGGTGAAAACGATTAAGGCATTGCGCGGCATATCAAGATTCACATTTTTTAGATTGTGTTCTCTTGCGCCACGAACTATTAATCGTTCATGAATTGTCATTTTTTAAGTTCCCGCTTCAGTCATAACCCGAAGTTCACGCTTTAACTCTCGGATTTCATCTCGCAATCTGGCTGCTAATTCAAAGTTAAGTTCTGCTGCAGCAGATCGCATCTGTTCTGAAAGTGATTCTATTAGAGCCATTAGCTCTTGTCTTGGTAGCGATAACAGCGACTTATTGTGTACACCAATGGCTACCGCTGCCCCATTTTTTCCAAAACTTTTTGCGCTACTACTTGAAAGCGAATCGGTGTCATCAGATTCCTTCGCAATAAGGTCGGTGATATCTGCAATCTTCTTACGTAGTGGAGTTGGGTCTATGCCATTTGCTTCATTAAAGGCAATTTGTTTTGTTCGGCGACGATTGGTTTCATCTATGGCTTGAGTCATTGATTTAGTTAAGTTATCTGCATACATATGAACTTCACCAGAAACATTTCGAGCGGCTCTACCAATAGTTTGAATTAACGAAGTGGTAGAACGTAGGAAACCTTCTTTATCGGCATCCAGAATTGCTACAAGTGAAACCTCTGGTAAATCCAGACCTTCGCGCAATAAATTGATTCCAACTAAGACATCGTATGCACCGGTGCGCAGCTCACGTAGTAATTCAACTCGGCGCAAAGTATCTACTTCAGAATGTAGATATCTAACCTTTATTCCTAAATTTAATAAGTAATCGGTTAAATCTTCCGACATTTTTTTGGTAAGGGTGGTAACCAATACCCGTTCATTCTTTTCTGAACGAGTCCGAATTTCTGCTACCAAATCATCAATCTGTCCCTTGATTGGTTTCACAACAATCTTTGGATCAATTAACCCAGTAGGCCGGATAACTTGTTCTACAAACAGTCCTTGAGTTTTTTCCATTTCATATTTACCTGGCGTTGCAGATAAATAAACTTTTTGTCCGGTTCGATCTAAGAACTCATCAAAGCGAAGTGGCCGGTTATCAATTGCCGATGGCAGTCTGAAACCATGTTCGATCAGCGTACGTTTTCTTGCCGCATCTCCCTCGTGCATCGCTCCAATTTGTGGCACAGTCACATGTGATTCATCGATTACTACTAGAAAATCTTCGGGAAAGTAATCTAGTAAACAATTTGGTGCACTTCCTGGCGCTCTACCATCTAAATGTCTGGAATAGTTTTCAATTCCAGAACAGAAACCAAGTTGTCGCATCATTTCAATATCGAAAGTAGTGCGCATCTTTATTCGCTGTGCTTCTAATAATTTATTTGCTCGTTCAAACTCGTTAACTCGCTCTGATAATTCAGCTTCTATTGCAGAGATGGCTCGTTCCATAGTTTCTGGACCAGCGGAGTAGTGAGATGCCGGAAAAATATACATTTCAGTTTCATCACGAATTATTTCGCCGGTTAATGGATGAAGCGTCATAATTTTTTCAATTTCATCACCAAACATTTCAATGCGCACCGCTAACTCTTCATACATCGGAATAATTTCAATAGTGTCGCCACGAACTCGAAAAGTTCCCCGCACGAAAGCCATATCGTTTCTGGTGTATTGAATATCGACAAACTTGCGCAATAATTTATTTCGCTCAATGTTGTCGCCAACTTTTAATCTGATCATTCGATCTACATACTCTTGCGGAGTTCCTAATCCATAGATACAGGAAACAGTTGCAACTACAACTACATCTCTTCTGGTGAGTAGCGAATTAGTTGCCGAGTGGCGCAATCTTTCAACTTCAGAGTTGATGGCTGAATCTTTTTCAATAAAAGTATCAGTTTGCGGAACATAAGCTTCTGGTTGGTAGTAATCGTAATAAGAAACAAAGTACTCAACCGCGTTACCTGGCAATAACTGCTTAAATTCATTTGCTAATTGCGCCGCCAAAGTTTTATTTGGTGCCATAACTAGAGTTGGTCTTTGTACTTGTTCAATTAGCCAAGCAGTTGTAGCACTCTTTCCGGTTCCGGTCGCTCCCAGCAAAACTACATCGGGAATTCCATCGTTGAGTTGTTTGGTCAACTCGGCAATCGCGCTTGGTTGATCTCCTGCTGGTACAAATTCACTCTCAACCTTGAATGGGTTAACTCTTCTAGTTAAATCACTAACCGGTCTCATTTGTTTTTGCTCTGTAGCGCCAACAATTTTCGCCAAACTTTTTCTACATTTGTAGTTAACTGGGATAGATCGCCCGAATTCTCGATTACTTCATTAGCAATCTTGGCTCTGTCTGAATCACTGGCTTGAGCGGCTAATCGTTGTTCAATCTCATAACTTTTCATTCCTCGTTGTAACAACCTGTTTTTTCGAACCTCTATCGGCGCTGAAATGGCAATTACATAATCAAATTTGTAGTCATATTTGGACTCAGCCAAAAGTGGAATTTGATTAATAACGATTGAGTTTTCCGGTACATTTTTAATAATTCTTTCAAACTCTTTGCGAATTAATGGATGCGTGATTTGCTCTAATTTTTTGCGAGCTATGGCATCAGAAAAAACCAGTTGCCCCAGTTTTTTACGGTCAATCTCTCCGGCGGCAAGTATTTGATCGCCAAAAACGGCTACAACTTCACCAAATCCAACACTTTCACGATCTAGAACTTTGCGGGCAATCTCATCTGAATCCACTACTACTGCGCCTAATGCTGCAAAGATTTCGGCAGCGCTTGATTTACCAGAACCAATTCCACCGGTGAGTGCGACTCTTAACATAGTTGAACTTTACTCAAGGCAATACGAGGGCTGCGAAATGAGATTTAATGAAAAGAAGAAGTTAAGTTAAAACGAAAAAAAGTGAAGCGAGCGGTTTTAGGCTGAAGGATTTTCAGTTGCTGCCGCAGCATCGGCCGCTTTTGCGTCAGCCTTTTGTTTGCGGTGAGCTAAAAAGCGAGCCTGCGCCTCTTTGTATTGACGTTCCCACTCTTCTTTTTGAGATTCATAACCTGGTTTCCACTCTTGAGTTTGTGGATCAAAACCCTCTGGATAAATGAACTTGCCCTCGGCATCATAACGAGCCGGCATTCCATATTGAGTTGGATCAAAAGCTTCAATCTCAACTTCTTGTCCTTCATTTGCTTGCTTTAATGAAAGTGAAATGCGACGACGTTCTAAATCAATATCAATAATCTTTACAAATAATTTATCGCCAACTTGAACAACTTGTTCTGGAATTTCTACGTGGCGCTCTGCCAACTCTGAAATATGAACTAGTCCTTCGATTCCTTCAAATACTTTTATGAATGCACCAAATGGAACTAGTTTTGTAACTTCGCCCGGAACCACTTGATTAATAGTGTGAGTGCGAGCAAATGCCTGCCATGGATCTTCTTGTGTTGCCTTTAGTGAGAGCGAAACTCGTTCGCGATCATTATCGATTTCTAAAACTTCAACAGTGACTTCATCGCCAACAGCAACTACCTCTGATGGGTGATCGATATGTTTCCAGGAAAGTTCGGAAACGTGAACTAATCCGTCGACTCCGCCAAGATCTACGAAGGCACCAAAATTTACAATCGATGAAATTGTTCCACTACGTACTTGACCCTTTTGAAGTTGGCTTAAGAAAGTAGTGCGAGACTCTGATTGAGATTGCTCTAAAAATGCCCGACGGGAAAGCACAACATTGTTTCGATTCTTATCTAATTCGATGATTCGGCATTCAACCTCTTGTCCCATGTAAGGAGAAAGATCGCGAACTCGTCGCATCTCAACTAGTGATGCTGGCAAAAATCCGCGTAAACCAATATCAACAATTAATCCGCCTTTAACAACTTCTATTACTGTGCCTGTGACAACTTCATCTTTGTTCTTCTTCTCTTCAACATCGCTCCAGGCTTTTTCATATTGAGCGCGCTTCTTAGAGAGAATCAAACGGCCTTCTTTATCCTCTTTTTGTAATACTAAAGCTTCAATTCGATCACCAATTTTTACTAATTCCCCTGGTGCAACATCGTGACGAATAGAAAGTTCTCGAACCGGAATAACACCCTCGGTTTTGTAACCAATATCTACTAGGACCTCTTCGCGATCAATTTGAACAATTGTTCCGGAAACTAAATCTCCATCATTGAAATTTTTGATTGTTCCTTCAATAGCAGCTAGGAACTCAGCTGAACTGCCAACATCATTGACAGCAATTTGCGAACGAGCCAATTTACTCCAGGTAAAGCACTAGTAGGGACAGGAATTTAAAGCAGGCTGAAGGTTACTTATTACTTCTTATAGGGTCAATTTCGTGCGGGCAATCGGATAATTTCACTGAAATAAATCACTAAACTGCAACAAATGGAACGTTATTTGGCAATTATCAAAAATCGTTCCGCACAATATCTATTAGTTGCAGCATTTCCGGCGCGTATGGCTTACGGAATGATTTCGCTGGCAATCTACTTCAAGGTTCAACAAACATCTGGCTCAATTGCGTTAGCTGGTTTGGCGGCTGGAGTAAATGGAGTAGCGGGGGCTACTACCGCTGGATTGCGTGGTTCAGTAGTTGATCGAATTGGAATGCAGATTCCGCTAAGAGTTTTAGCGCCGTCATATGCAGCTTTAATTGTTTTTTTCTCTACCGCCGAGACAGATTTTCAATTAGTTCTGTTTGCATTCATTTTAGGATTTACTGCACCACCAATTAATTTATCGGTTCGCCCACTTTGGAAAATTACTGTTCCGCCAGATCAGATTCGAATTGCCTATTCGCTAGATACCGCAGTAATGAATTCCGTTGGAGTTTTTGGGCCATTGGCTTCAACTTCAATCAGTTTGGCACATGGTGCAGATTCAGCTCTACGAATCTCAGCCAGTTTGATGTTTACAGGTGGAATCGCCCTCTCGTTTTCATCTCGCACTAAAAAATGGCGACCTGAAAAAAAATCCAAATCAGATTTACCAGTTTGGCGAGTGCCAGCCATGCGTTTGTTGATGCTCGAAGGAGTCTTTATCGGACTAGGTTGGGGCTTATTTGATATTGGTGTGCCGGCTTTTACAACAATTGAAAAAATTCCAGAGAGAACTGGAGTGATTTTTGCACTGATGGCAACTGGAAATGTAATTGGCGGGTTGATTGCTGGAATATTTTCTAGGCAAACTTCTTCACTTAAAGCGTTTAATCGAAATTACACAATGTGGTTCATATTTAGTTTGCCATTGGTTTTTACATATCCAAACTGGTCGATGATGATTGTGACGTTTTTAATGAGCCTAATGGCCGGTGGTTTACAAGTTTTCTATTTAGAAATAAGTGAAGCGGTTAGGCCAAAAGGAACTGCGGTCGCAGCTCTTGGATGGTTGTGGACGGTAGAAGGAACTTTTTCAGCAATTGGCAGCGCAATAGGCGGATTTATTTCTGAACATTATTCACCTAGATACTGCCTACTCAGCACGACCGTATGCGTTGGCATTGGTTTATTAATTATGCGACTTGGACAAAACTTGCTGAAAGCCGCAGATCGAATTCCAGGAAGTGAATCAGATACCGCTGCGATTGCAGCCAACCTTGATACTAATAAATAAATTTAATAAAAAATATTAACTAGTTATTCAACTAATGTGCGGCTTGATGCCAGCTTTTACCAATTCCAATATTTACATCAAGTGGAACTGAAAGTTTGAATGCACTTGCCATTTTTGATTTAACCATTTCAACCAATTTTTCAGATTCACCCGGAAATATTTCAAATATCAACTCATCATGAACTTGTAATAGCGGCCGAGACTTCATTGATTGTTTTTCAATTTCAGTCATAATATTAAGTAGAGCAACTTTTATTATGTCCGCCGCACTTCCCTGTATAGGCGCATTCAAAGCTGCTCGTTCGGCGATCTCTCGGCGTTGTCTGTTTTCATGATTTAAATCTGGCAAGTATCTTCTTCTACCAGTGATTGTTTCGGTGTAACCCTTTTGCCGTGCTTGATTCACCACTTCACGCAGATAATCTTGAATGCCGCCGAAACGTTCAAAATATTTATTCATTAGTGCCGCTGCTTCTCCCGGATCTAGATCTAATTGATTTGCCAACCCAAAAGCACTTAATCCATAAGCTAACCCGTAAGACATCGCCTTGATTTTTCTACGCATTTCAGCATCAACTTGGTCGGCGGATACACCAAAAACTAATCC
>CAXBQO010000036.1:0-9867 GCA_963977945.1 uncultured bacterium | reverse complement strand
AAAACCTAATTTTTCATAAGCTTTTATGGCGCGAAGATTACCTTCATAAACCCCAAGCCCTTGCTTGATCCAGCCCCGCTGTCTACACAATTCTTCGGTGGCTTGGACCATAACTTTTACCAAATCGCCACCACGAAATTCTGGTTTAATCCAAAATCCACCTAACCAACATTTAGCATCGGTGAATCGATCATCTTCATCAACAGATAAACAAGCAATATCTTTGCCATTTTTTGATCCAATAAACCAAGTTGTTTTTGCAAATTTTTCTCGCCAAGTTTGATCGCTCCAAGCAAGTGCTTCGGCATATTTAGTGCCGAAAGCAAAAGGCGCTTCTTTAAGTGCGAGCAATCGAATTTTTTTAATTCGATCAAGGGAAGAAGATATCTCTATCACTTCCACTTTAAATTCGCTCACATTAAAAGTTTAACTAAGAGCTGGCGGAGCAAAAATAAAGCGGAGTAGGTGAGGGAGATTGAGCATCAATAGAGCAATTACTTTTAACCCACTCTGCGATTTTTGATGAGGTATTTACTTGTTGAGCAAGTGTTGAACTACCACCGACATTGTTTCCACCAGATCTCCTAGTTGGTTGCCAACTATCAAGTACATAACGTACTTTTCCTTGGGCTACCATTTTTTTGAATTGTTCCAAAGTTGGAGTGGGGTCTTGACCATCAAATCCGCCAATTGGAAGCACGGGCTCGCCGGTTGCAGTTATGAATGTTGCCGCGCTCTGTGCTCCAAAAGTTACAAGTAAATATTTACTTCCCTGTCTATTCTCTTCCAGATATTTGATTAGTTTTGTATTTGAAAAATTTGATTGATTTGAGAAATTTGAGTTGTTTGGTGGCAAGCCAGGTTTCAAATCAGGAAAAGGAAAATTTCGGTAATTTCCATCTGGGGCAATCCCAGGATTCATCCCAGCATTAAAACCTTGCGGAAGATTTCTTGGATCAAAACCTTGCGGAGGCATATTTGGAATTGGTCTACCGCCACCAAAATTAGTTTTTTGATCTGGACCAGCGATTGGATTTATTGAATTGGGATGATTCATAACATCTTGTGACCAAACGCTTGGTACAAAACCCAGAGCCAAAATAATAGTTACAGGAACAACATATTTGCTGGTGCCAAGATGTTTTGACCAGAATATATAGATGGCAAAAACCCCAATTAAAAATTGAATAATAATTGCCCAGGCTTTGTAATCACTGTATCTGTTCACAAGAATAAAAGCCCAAATCAGATTTACAAATATTAATCCGGCCAGTATTCGATATTTTTGAGATTCGATTAGGTCGCTGATTGCAAAACCTATTAAACCTGCCATAGGCATCGTTAAAGAACTAACGTAAAACTGATGCATTCCAGCCACTAGCGAAAACATTATTGAATAAGTAATCAACCAAGCTCCAAGAAAAATTACTGCTGGTCTTTCTTTATTGAACCAAAAAGCAATTGCTAAGCAAATAAATGCAAGTGGTAGTAACCATGCAATTTGGCCAGCAACTTGAAAATTAAATAATCTGAAAATGCTTGGCCGGCCAGAAAATGGTGGAGTGAAGGTGCGAAAAAGTAACTCGTCAGAAGTTGTAGATAAAGATTTCGTTGTACTAAATCTGCCAAGCCCGTTATAACCAAAAACCATTTCATACGGATTGTTGTGATAAGTACCACCGATATAAGGCCGTTTAGATTTTGGAATCAACCAAACAATAATTAACCAAATATTTGATAAAACTAAACTTACTGATCCTGCTGTGAGTAAATCGAAAAACTTTTTCCGTCTATTTTGATTTGTGAACCACCAGGCACAAATAATTGCTGGCCAAATAGCCCAAGCCACCAACATATAAGTATGAAATGCCAAAGCCACAAGCGCGCCAGCTTCAACCAAAGTTTTTCGGGAATTATTTTCCAGTGCAATCACAACGCGATTTGCGGCTATGGCCAAAGTTAATAGAAAAAAAGTTTGTGGTTGATTTGATCTACCAACGGCTACAACTATTGGAGTTGTGGCGGCAATGAAGCCGGCAATCAACGCAGCAGAAGTTCCAAATCTTGGTCGAATCGTAAAAGCAACTACAAAAACAAAAAGCACCATTGCTATCGCATTCGGTGCATTTACACTCCAGGTACTAAATCCAAAAATTTTTACAAATATCGCTGGAATCCAGTAAGAGCCCGGAATTTTGTCTAATGTAACGGAACCACCTGGTTCTAAAACTCCAAAAAAAAGATTGCTCCAACTCTTACTCATGCTATTTGCGATTGCTGCGTAATACTCAGATCTTCGACCGCTAGCTAATCCCCAGAGTGAAAAATATGATGAAAAAAGACCCAAAAAAATAAGCCCTTTATTCCAAGGGCTTAGGCCTTTTAATTTATGCAAAATCACAGCGCTAATAATCAACTATGTAACTGCGAAATTCCTTAATAACACCGAGTATTTTGCTGATTTTTTGAAATTTAGCTGTGTGGTTACCATAATCACATAATGCGAATTGGCGTTAAAAAATTGAAATCTATTTCGCAAAACCTTTTGAAATTTGGAATTTTGATTTTTGTGAATTTGATTTTACTTTCCGCCTGTGCAAGTTCAGTTCCGAATTCAAAATCTGAGACTAAAAATCGATCAATTCCAACAAACTGTCAATCTACAAAAATGCTGCAAGCCTTTTTACCCGATGTGAAAAATCCCCAATATATTCCAACAAAGTGGCAACCTGCCGCGGGAACTGATTTGGCATTAGCCATTGATAATGGCGGAATCGCCTGCACATATGGAGTAGCTGAAGCGGGAATCGGAACCACGGTTTATTGGGTCGGCAATGCGGAAAATATTTTCACGCAAAGAACAAAGAATTGGCAGTCTTCAGGATTTACTAAGTTTGATATTCCAAATTTGCAAGAAAAGTTTGCATATATAAATCTAAATTCCTCTCAAGTCGCAGAAATTCACTCTGCTGCTGTGAATTTGTTAATAGATGAAATTTGGATTCAAATAAATTGTTCTTGGGCATATACCGCTGAAGATTTATTACCGCTCATAGAAAAGGCTGTTGAATCAACTTTGTAATTTAACTTGCTTTAGCGCCAAGTTCCTCACGCACCATTGGAATGACTTTAGTGGCGTAAAGTTTTATAGAGTTCATAATTTGAGATTGCTTCATTGGTCCATTTGCGTACTTAAAATCAAATCTATCTGCGCCCACTGATCTGATTGCATAAGCAATTTTGCGAGCAACAGTTTCAGGACTGCCGGCATACACAGAACCATGTTTTACCTCGTTCATAAAATGCTCTTTTGTTAATGGTCCCCACCCACGCTCTTTTCCAATTCGGCCAAATGAAGCAAAATAACTTGGCCAAAGTTCTTCAACTGCTTGCTCATCAGAATCACTGACATGTCCGGGAGAATGAATTGCGATTGATAATTTTGGTTTTCCAAACTTTTCAAGTGCTTGAATATAAAGCCCCGAAAATGCCGCAAACCTTGCCGGATCACCACCAATAATTGCCAACGCTAAATTCGCACCTAATCTGGCTGCTCTGACTACTGACTCAGGTGTTCCACCCACACCAACGCGAAGTGGAATTCTGCCGCTTTCAGTTTTTGGAAAAACTTCTTGATTTACCAAAGGCGCACGAGTTGTTCCCGACCAGTTAATTGGTTTTTCTTTAAGCGCCTCAACTAGTAGCGATAATTTTTCTTCAAACAAAACAGAATAATCATTTAAGTCATAACCAAACAATGGAAAGGATTCAATAAATGAACCTCGGCCGGCAGTTATCTCTGCCCGACCATTTGAAAGTGCGTCAATCGTGGCAAATCTTTGATAAACCCTTATCGGATCATCACTTGAAAGTACTGTTACACCGGTTCCTAGAATTATTTTCTTAGTTGTAGTGGCAAGCCCGGCTAAAACGATATCTGGGGCTGAGACTGAAAAATCATCTCGATGATGTTCTCCGACATTAAAAAAATCCATTCCTAAACTATCTGCGTACTGACCTTGTTCAATTACAAAACGCAAAGTTTGCGCAGCGCTTAATAAATTTCCCGACTCATCTTTTTGAATATCGCCGAAGGTATCTAAACCAAATTTCAATGGGTGTGCGCTCATAATTACTATAATTATCGCATGTTTGAAAGAGAATTTGGAATTCACTCAAGTAGATATCAAAATAATTACACAAAGGAAGAAAACGAAAATTTCACCAAACAATTTGGAAATATCACTTCGCAATTTGCCGAGAAAATGTCGTCTGGGGTAAATCCCCAAGATGAATCTGTACAAGCCCTCGTAAAACTGCATTTTGAATTTTGTTCGCAATTCTGGAAACCAAATAAGGAAGCATATAAATCACTCGCGATGAGCTACATACTGCCCTCGCCATATCGAGATTCATATGAAAATGTGGCTGCAGGGCTTGGCAAATATCACTATGACGCAATTATTTTCTGGGCCGATAAAAATTTATCTGAATAATCTAAAGAATTGAACTAATTAAATATGGCTTTGCCACTTTTCAATTTATCTACATTGTGGCTCGCGAAGCCAGCAATCATTTATTAGGGCGTCAAACTCCTCGGATTACTGACTTGCGAGTGAACTGGAGGAAACGAGAATCGAACCCGTACTTTCTGGCTGACGACCAGTCGTGCTACCACTACACCATTCCCCCGCACAGAGTTTCAAGTAGAAGAGGAAAGTTTCTTTTTATAAATGAATTAACTGTGAATAATGTAGGGATATTAAAAAGCGGGTTCAATATAAATTGAACCCGCTTCTGATCGTCAGCCAGAATTAAAATAATATCAAAATAAACCATAGTAAAGAATTTGATACTCGTAGCAACTTTAAAATAAAAGAAGAGTCGGCCTATATGCCGGAGCAGGATTAGGATTTCAACATGCAACCAGGAATTAAGTTAACAGCCAGTCAAATTTCTGAATTTCTTGCATCACGAAGAAGTACAAGAGATTTTCGATCAGATCCAATTCCGCAGGAAGTGCTCGATTCAATTTTCGAAGATGCATTGACCGCCCCAAGTTGGTCAAATACGCGCCCATTTAAGATTGCTATCGCATCTGGTGAGTCCCGAGATCGAATAAGCGCAGAGTTCCTTAAGCGTTGGGAATATCTTTCATCTAACTTAAGAAAAGGTTGGCGAGGTAAATTAAGAGTTTTGTTAACTAGATATGGATTGCCAACCAGCAATAGAGTTGTTGGAAAACCATACTCAAAAGATATAAAACCAAGAGCAATGCGGCTGGGTGCTGATCTATATGGACATTATGGAATTAAGCGAGAAGATAAAATATCGCGAGATAAATGGTGGGCGGCAAATTATCGATTTTTTGGCGCTCCTACCGAGTTATTTATTTATATCCACAAAAGTTTAGGAATCTTCTCTGCTAGTGATGCAGGTTTGATGTTAGAAAATCTAATACTTTCAGCACATGCTCGCGGATTAGGCACATGTCCGCAAGGAGCTGCTGCAATTTGGGATGATGTGGTTCGAAAAGAGTTTGATGTACCGAAGAATTATCGATTGCTATGTGGAGTTGCAATCGGTTATCCAAGCGATTCACATGCAAATACTTTTAAGGCAAACCGAATTGGCTCAGAAGAAGTAATTATCAAACCAATAAATTAAAATTTAAATTGAAGAGTCGCCCTATAAGCCAAATTAAATATCCCGCTCATGCCAAGCCATAACCATAGAAGGCATGGAAGCATAAGCAAACAAAGTGGCAATCACGAGATAGCTTCCATCATTGCCTTCAGCTTGAAACATCTTTAGATCTGGTCCGAAAAACATCAACGATAAGAGTCCTAGGACTACATAACCCATTGAGTAGTAGGCAAATCTGATTGACGTGTTACGAACCTGTATTTGGCGCTCATCTAGTAATTCGTCTGGTGCATCTGCAATGGACCTCACGCTGATACGCAAGAGCGAGTAGCCGCCAAGAACAGCAAAGATTACAAATATCGCTGTCACGGAATACACAACTACTGAAGTTCCATCAGATAAGTTCAGATTGGTCTTCAAGGTTGGCCAATAACTGCCTATTGCCACTGAAATTAGGCCCATGGCCATTAGGACTACAAGAATTCTGCGGTTTCGCTGAGGTCTCAACCATCCGAATTTTGAGTTTTCATCATTTAGTAAAGATTTAACACCTTTTTCAGTAACACCCTCAAACCAATAAATCTTATTCTTCTTTGTCATCTTTACTTTCCTTTCTTAAACGGGGTGAGAGAAAATAGTTTTGATACATCTTGATTCAGAGACTTAGCAATACGTAGTGCAAGTACTAGGGAAGGGCTGTACTCCTCACGTTCTAAGTAGCCGATAGTTTGGTAATGCACGCCAGCTTTATCTGCTAGTTCTTGCCTTGATAGCCCTAAGGCAGCACGGACTTCCTCAATGCGGTTATATACCGGCTCTTCAGGATTGCGACTCATAGAAATAGCATATATGCTATGTAGCATTAATGCAACATTTAAAAAAGAAGAGTCGCCCTATAAGCCGGATCCTGTCCAACGCTTTCGCGAATGGATCACCATCCATCTAGATCTGTAATTACTTACAGATTCAAGCAACCTACCCGATGACTTGAGCGAGCAGCTCTCAAATGCCATCTTCATGGTCTTGCTCCAGGTGGGGTTTACATAGCTATTTGTATTGCTACAAATACTGGTGGTCTCTTACACCACCGTTTCACCCTTACCAATATTTCTATTGGCGGTTTACTTTCTGTTGCACTATCCCGCGGATTGCTCCGGGTGGGCGTTACCCACCACCTTGCTCTTCGGAGTCCGGACTTTCCTCGGCGCACAAAAGTTAATTAAGCCCTTGTGTTACGCGGTGACCCAGACGACTCTTCACCGCAAATTGTAGCGATAAGGCAAACTACTTTGAAATTGATTTAAAAATTAGGAAGATGGCCACGCTCGCTAAATGTGCGAACCGCGATTAATCCATCGCTTGGCCAAATATTCAAAGTTGTAATGCTGCACGGGTAAACATCCATATGAAAAATCGATTCGATTGGTGCGCCCAATGCTGTTGCAACCATGCATCTAATTGTCATGTTATGAGTGACTACAACAACAGTTTTAGCGGGATACTCTGAAACTAAATTACTTAATCCATGTTGAACCCGAGCCGTTACCTCTTCATATGACTCACCTTGTGGTGGTGCATAAGCAACTGAAGAAGTCCAGCGCTTGTATTCCTCACCATATTCTTCAATAACTTGGGCGTGAGTTAAGCCATCCCACAAACCAAAATTGCACTCAAGCCAAATCGGATCAAAATCTATTTTTAATCCAGTTTCACGTGAAATTGCTTCAGCTGTTTGAGTAGTTCTACGTAGCGGTGAAGCGATTAAAAACTCTGGTTTTCTTTTAGCAATTTCTTCAGCAACTGATTGTGCTTGAGATTGTCCAATTTCAGTTAACTCTGGATTTATTTCACCGATTCCAGAAAATCTACGTTGTGGCGTCAATATTGTTTCACCATGTCTTACAAAATAAATTGTGGTCGGTAAATCTGACGTTTGAAATCTTTCTGTTAGAAAATTAACTCGATGCGGCGTTGACTTTGCTACTTCGCCATCTAAAGCTTGATTTACGAGTGCATCAGCGGCTGAATTTTCTCCCCGCGGAATCCATTTATATTTAACTAATTTTGGATCATGAATGTCACGCGCCTGCTTTGCCAAGGTTCGCATATCTGGATGTTTGATTTTCCAATTTCCACTCATTTGCTCAATAACTAATTTGGAATCCATCTCCACCAAAATATGACCATTTGGATCAAGACTATGAACTGCATTTAAGCCAGCAATTAATCCGCGATACTCAGCTACGTTATTAGATGCGATTCCGATTGTTTCAAATATTTCTTTAATTACTTTGCCATTTTCATAAACCACAGCGCCAAAAGCAGCCGCGCCAGGATTTCCACGCGCACCACCATCTGCGCGCACTAAAAATTCTCTACCCACTTAAACTCTTACCAATATTCGATTGCACTGTTCGCAACGAACAATTTCATCTTCAGGCAAAGCTTTAATTCTCGTAATTTCTACCGCGTTCAAAGTTAGATGACACCCTTCGCATTTGCCTTCAAATAATCTGGCGGCTCCCACACCGCTTGAATTAGTTCGAATCTTTTCATAAGTCGCTATTAAATCTGTGGCGACTTTCTGACTCAATTCTGTTCTTTCTTTTGTTGCGATTTCTATTTGTTGGGTTAATTGACCTGACTTGCTACTCACCGCTGTTTCTAATTCATTTTTCTGCTTACTTAAACTCTCAATTTCCAAATTCTGCATTGAGAGTCTTTTATCGATTGCCTCTTTACGAACCATGATTTCAAGTTCAACTTCTTCTAACTCTGATTTCCTTTTATGAAGTGTCTCTAATTCATGTTGGGTTTGTTCTAATTCTTTTGCAGTTCCAGTTCCGCTGGCTAACCGCTTTTCATCTCGTTCAATTCGTGACTCGACTAATTCCACATCATTTTCACTGCGCTTTAACTCGGAATTAATTGCATCCTCTTCGGTTTGTATAACTTTCAAAGCATTTCCAGCTTCACCCAGGCGCTTGATTATCTCGGCTAACTCTTTTGTTTCAGGTAAAGATTGAATTTGCGACTTTAACTGAGAAATTTTGGAATCAGTAGCCTGCAAAGAAAGCAATAGTAGTTGATGCTCTTTGATTGCTTTCATTAATTCCTATTTACCTAAGAAAAGGTCTGAGTTCAACTTTTCGATTGCAGGCTTTGGAACCTTCTTTTGCTAATTGCAAAGCAATGTCTTGATTTTCGCACTGCACCAACCAAAAGCCACTGTAGTGTTCTTTAGAAGAAAATAATGATCCAGATTTAATTATGCCGGCATCATTTCTGTTATCTATCAGTGTTGCCTGAGGATGGTCACAGATTCCGGCTGCATAAATCCATTGATTGTTTGCCTGTAATTTTTCATTAAACACATCAATGTTTTCACGTTCATTTGGACTGGCAAGTTCGGTGGAATCTGCAATCACAAACATTACAAATTTTTGCATTACTTTAATTGCTCTCGAATTTGATTCGCATGATCTAACGGATGATTGGTGTAAGTCTTAATCCACTTGCCAACTGAATAGGCACCAGATTCTGAGTGTGTACCTTCAATTTCTAAATCTTTTTCTGATAATCGTTTAATTAATTCATAAGATGCTTGTCGTACCGCTTTAAAAACTTCAAGAGAACTTTGCACATCTTCAGATTTATAGCCAAGCTTTGAACTTTCTGCCCATTTATTCTCGTCATAGCCTTGAATGAGAGATCCGGGTTCAGCAATTAATCGACGTAATCTGGAATAAGACTGCGCCTCGCTATCGGCAAGATGGTGAATTACTTGTCTTGGAGTCCAACCCTCTTTATCGGCTTTATCTAATTGATTTGGTGAAATTTGAGCAACGAGATTTAAAAATTCTTGGGTCGCTATTTGATATTTTTCGGCTAATTCCTGCATAAGTTAATCCTATATGTGTTATGTAATCTTTATTTTGTACTCTTTCTAAGTGAAAAGTTGGCTCACTAAGAATTTAATAATTCTCACATTAGTCTCCCTCGCCCAAGATGCAGCAAGCGAACTGATCTATCCGCTTTTGCCGTTACTTATAGCCGGAGCAGTTGCCAGCGCCCCACTTGCAATTGGCGTTATCGAAGGCGTAGCCGAATTTATTGCCGGTTTCACAAAATTGTATGCGGGCAAAGTAAGTGATCGAGTTGGCAGAAAACCATTTGTGACTGGCGGCTATTCAATTACTGGAATTGGAAAAGTTTTTACTG
>CAXBQO010000035.1:0-10049 GCA_963977945.1 uncultured bacterium | reverse complement strand
ATCAAATTTGTTTGGCACCTGAGGTTTTTCATAATTTGAGGCAAACTTTCCTGGAACAAAGTGAACCGGCTCAGTGAAGGTAACTTGTATGCCATTACCAAGGTCATTTGGAGTGCCAAATTTTGCTTGTACATTCGCAGCTTGATCTTGAACCAGAGCTTGATTTGCATTGGGATTTGAATTCAAACCGGACTCTTTTTTAGCACATCCTGACAAAACAAGTACGGCAGTGGATATCAAAATTAATGAAACTGCAGTTGATTTAAATTTTTTCATTAAAACTCCCAATCGCAATTAATTATTAAGAGTCGCGAGTTTACCAAATTCGAACTCGTTGTTCCTTTGGTAGAAAGTGTTTGTCTTGATTTTCTACCTTAAAAGCTTCATAAAACTCATCTAAATTAGCCACAACTTGATTGCAGCGAAATTCATCGGGTGAATGTGGGTCAATAGCGATTCGGCGACGAACCTCTTCGGCTCGATACTTTCCGCGCCAAGATTGAGCCCAACCTAAAAAGAATCGTTGCCAACCAGTGAAGCCATCGATAGTTGCAGGCTCTTTTCCAGCCAAACTAATTTGATATGCCTTATAAGCAATTGTGAGGCCGCCTAAATCTCCAATGTTTTCACCAATTGTGAGAGCGCCATTCACCTTTACATCTGGTGCCACAGTGGGCGAGAGTTGATCGTATTGTTTAATTAATTTATCGGCGCGCTTTTCAAATTCGGTGCGATCTGAGTCGGTCCACCAATTTTCTAGATTTCCATCTCCGTCATATTTAGACCCCTGATCATCAAAGCCGTGGCCGATTTCATGGCCGATTACCGCACCGATTCCGCCGTAATTAGCGGCGTCATCATCGGCGTCGACATCAAAAAATGGCGGCTGCAAAATGGCTGCTGGAAAAACAATTTCATTCATACCAGGGTTGTAATACGCATTTACGGTTTGCGGGGTCATAAACCATTCGGTTTTATCTACGGCAGAGCCGATTTTGCTTAATTCATAATCTTGATTGAACCTGGCGATTTGGCTGATATTTTGAATTAAGTCTTCAGCAGTAATTTGAAGTTTGGAATAGTCGCGCCATTTATCGGGGTATCCGATTTTGGGTGTGAATTTTTCCAATTTGGTAAGTGCTTTTTGTTTGGTTTCACTAGACATCCAATCAAGTGCCTGAATATCAACGCGATAAGCTTCAATTAAATTAGCAACTAATTTTTTCATGCGCTCTTTAGCTCGTGGCGGGAAATGGCGCTCAACATAAATTTGTCCAACCGCTTCGCCAAGTGCGCCTTCTACCAGTGCGACAGCGCGCTTCCAACGATCTTTTAATTTTGGAATTCCAGAAAGTACCGTGCCATAAAAATTGAAGTTTTCATTTACTAAATCTTCATTTAGATATGGCGCTCGAGAAGAGAGTAAGTGCCAAGCCAACCAATAGCGCCAACCATCTAAATCAAAATCGCCGAGCATACTATTTAGCCCCTCAAAATAAGAAGGCTGTCTAACTACAACTTCGGTCAGAACTTTTTCTGGAGTCAGACTGGATTTAATCCAAATTGGCCAATCAAAATTTGCAACTAATTTTTTAAGGTCAATCCCGCTCATTTTGTTATAAGTAAGAGTCGCATCACGGTCTTTGACCTGATCCCAATGGAATTTAGCAATCTTGGTTTCTAATGCCAGTATGGTTTTTGCCGCTTTGGCGCCATCGGTTAGACCAGCAAGCAAAAACATTTTCTCGATGTGTTTAAGCATTTCATCGCGAATCGGGGCGTATTGCTCTTCGCGGTAGTAAGCCTCATCTGGTAGCGATAATCCAGATTGACCAAGATAAATAATGTTTTGAGTGGAATCTTTGTGATCGGTAGTCACATAGCCATAAAAGATTCCGCTGATGCCGGCAGATTCAAACTCGCCAAGTAGTTGGCAAAACTCTTGTTTGTTTTTTATCGCTAAAGCTTGATTTAGCTGGCGAGAGATTGGCGAGATGCCAAGTTTTTCAATTTTCTCCTGCGCCATGAAAGATTTGTATAGGTCGCCAATTTTTTGAGCGTTTGTGCCATTAGTTGGGTTGGCCGCTGACTGATCTTCGATGATTTTTCTAACCTGTTTTTCCGCCTCTTCAAATAACCAGTAGAAGGCTCCATCGCCGGCGCGGTCAGATGGAATCTCATATTCATCTAGCCACTTGCCATTCATAAATCGGAAGAGATCATCCTGCGGACGAACCGATTTATTTACATGCTTAAGATCTAAGCCGCTGCGCATAGGTGGCACTCTACCGATTCAAGGTTTAAAAATCTTTCCAGATGAATTAGTTGAAATTTCAAGTAAACTTCAGTTATGCCTCGCAAAATCCCATCTGCAAAAAAGCCAGTACGCACTGGTGAAAGTCGAAGCGCTAATTGGTTGAATCCGCGAGAAATGAAAGCATGGCGAAACTACATAATTTCAGCTCGCAGATTGTTAGATGCATTAGATAGTGATTTAGATGGCCATGATTTATCAATGCCAGATTATGAAGTTTTGGCTCAATTATCTGAAGCCCCAAATCGCAGAATGCGAATGAGTGATTTGGCGCAGACCTCACTAATTTCAAAGTCTCGACTATCTCACCGCATGAAGGTGATGGAAAAAGCTGGGTGGGTTCGCCGGGAAAATTGTCCAGTTGATAAACGTGGCGCTTTCGCGGTTATGACTGAAAAAGGTTGGAAGGCAATAGTTAAAGCCGCGCCAGATCATGTAGATAGTGTGCGCAAAAGATTTATAGATAACCTCAGCACAAAAGATCAAGAGGAGATTGCTCGTATCTTTGATCGAATCGGTGTTGAACTTCGGCATCAATACTCAAGAGAAGAGAAATAAAAAAACCCCGCCGTCGCCGGCGGGGTTTTCTAAAAAGACTTTTTTACTTAGCCTTCTTACGACGACGACGCTTTGGAGCAGCCGCAGCCTTCTTACGACGACGACGCTTTGGAGCAGACTTAGCTGCTTTCTTGCGACGACGGCGCTTTGGAGCTGCTTTTGCAGCTTTTTTACGACGTTTTGCCACTTAGTTCTCCTTACAGAGTGTGGTTCGGATCCGTCACCGAACCGGTTCATGGACAAGCGTGTCACTAAATGCGTAAAGATTCCACTATTTTTCGTTAAATATTAGGGGTGTGTCGCAACTTTATTTTTAACAATTTTTATGTCAATTAATTGAGTTTTTACTCCGCAATTATCAATTTTTGAGCATTTTGCTGAAATTAGAGTGAAAATTGCACCGGTTTTCTGCCATTTTTCTGTCATTTTTCTGCATTTTGTACAAATTAAAGAAATTTATTGAACTTTTGCTCGTTTGATTCGTTCTGCAACCGCATACTCATTGGTAGTTACGTCGTAATTCCAGAATTTAGGGAAACTTTTAGCTGCCAACATGACAAAACCGATGCAAAGTAACCCGCCACTGACAACTGAGGTACGCAAACTGGTGCGATCTGCCACTAATCCAGATCTAGCTTGCCCACCTAATGGTCCAATGGAATATGACAGTAGTTCGATTCCGGCTAATCGCCCGCGATACTCATCGGAGATTGATTGATTCCAAACTGCGCTTCTAAATAATGCCGATATCTCATCGCATGCTCCGGAAATTGTGAGGCACAAAAGCACCCACCAAACATTGTCTACTAATCCAGCCAAAGTTATTGCTGCGCCCCATCCAATTGCGGCGAAAGTAATTGCCCGGCCATGGTGATTTACATGATTTATCCAACGACTTGTGACGATAACAAGAAACGCGCCGACTGAAAGTGAGGCATAGAAAAATCCAAGTGACCAAGGTGCGTTAACTTTTTCAGCCCAGAATGGAAAAAGTGCATATGGAAAAGCAAAAAACATCGCCGCTAAATCAACGCAATAAGTTCCAAGTAAATCTTTGCGTCCTAAGGCATATTGCAGCCCGCCGACCAGGCTAGAAAATGAAGGTTTTTCGCTCTCTTTTGAGGATGGCACGGGGCGCACTTTTAGCAAAATAAAAATGCCAACTAAATATGAAACCACATCAAGTGCGAAAGCAATTTTCACGCCAGAGGTTGCAATTAGTACTCCGGCAATTGAAGGGGCAACAATTAAATTAAATTGACGTCGCAAACTTATAAGTGAGTTAGCCGCCGGCAAATCTTGGTGGTCCACTAAGCGAGGCAACATCGCATCGGCACTTGGGCGCTGCAGGCCATCAACTGCGGCAAATAAAACCGTTACAAAATAGATCAGCCAGACCTTGGGATTTGGCAGCAGTGCATTTACAAGAAGTACTGCGGTAATCAAAAGGGCAGCCGCTTCAGTTAAGAGCAGCATTTTTCGTCGATCTATGTGGTCAGCGAGGACGCCGCCGTAGAGACCGAAAATTATTAGCGGTAAAAGTTCAACTAATCCAAGTAGTCCGACCGCAAGATATGAATTGGTGAGCTCCTTTAATTGAAAGGGTAGTGCCACATAGGTGAGCATGATTCCAAAGTGGGAGATAAAGCCTGAGACCCAGACCAACCTAAAGTCGCGATATTTTTTAAATGGCGCGAAATCCATTCCATATTTTTTCAACATTGCTTCAGCAAATTATGGTTGCTTTGAGAGTAAGAAAATTAAAACTATTTGGCGATTTAGTCTTTAAAACTTTGTTCATCTGTCGGAAATTTACCACCGGCAACATCGCTAGCCCATTCCTTCGCAGCGGCCGAGATTTCCGAACGCAAATTTCTATATGCCTTTGCAAGTTTGGGTGGTTTTTCAGTTAATCCCATCAGGTCGGTCCAAACCAAAACTTGAGCATCGCAATGAACTCCGGCGCCGATTCCAATTGTTGGTACTGAGACCAATTTGGTGATTTCTTTGGCAAGTTCGGCCGGGATAAGTTCCAAAATAATGGCAAAGACGCCAGCCTCAACTAACGCTTTGGCATCTTCTATTACACGTGCTGCATCTTGGCCACGGCCTTGAACTTTAAATCCACCAAGTGCGTGAACAGACTGCGGCGTTAATCCGATATGCCCCATTACTGGAATTCCGGCGTTGATAAGTGCTTTTATTTGTGGCACAACTTTTTTGCCACCCTCTAATTTCACCGCTTGAACTTTTGCCTCTTTAAAAAATCTAACTCCGGTAGCTAATGCTTGCTCTGGGCCAGCTTCATATGAGCCAAACGGAAAATCGGCTACGACCATTGCACTCTTTGAAGAGTTAACTACCGCCCGAGCAAGTGGAATTAATTCATCAACTGTTACCGGAATCGTGTTCTCTTGCCCAAAAAAATTATTGCCAGCGCTATCACCGACTAAAAGAACTGGAATTTGCGCCTCATCAAAAATTTGCGCACTCATTTGTTCATAACTTGTAAGCATCGCCCATTTTTCACCGGCTTTTTTCTTTGCCGCTAAATTGGAAATAGAAATACGCGAAGTGGTGGCGTTACTCATTGGAGAATCTCCGATTCTGATCAAGGCCTTATAGGTCCCTGTCTGATTCGCCAATTCTATCGGGTTTATGTTGAGGTACTCTTGAAAAGTGAACGCGGAAAAATCGCAAATGGGCCAAATTCGTATTGCGCTGGCACAAATAAATCCAACAGTTGGCGACATAGCCAGCAATTCTGAGTTGGTATTGAAAAACGCAAAAGATGCGGCGCAATCTGGGGCGGTAGTGGTGGTTTATCCCGAGATGGTTTTAACTGGTTATCCAGTTGAAGATTTGGCAAACCGACCAACCTTTAGAGCGGCATCTATTTCGGCAATAAATAAATTAGCAGCCGATGCAAAATTAGCTGGGCTTGGTCAATTGACATTATTAGTTGGTTATTTAGGGCAATCCCAAAATGGTGAACCGCAAAATTGCTTAGCGGTTATTTATGAGGGTGAAGTTCGTACTAATTACATAAAGCATCACCTGCCTAATTACGGGGTGTTTGATGAATTTCGCAATTTCAAACCGGGAGATTCTTCGGTTGTGATTCGAGTTTGTGGCGTCGATATTGGGCTAGCAATTTGTGAAGATATTTGGCAATCTGGCGGCACAATTTCTGATTTAGTGCGCCGAAAGCCGGGATTAGTTTTAGTTCCAAACGGTTCGCCATATGAGCGAAATAAAGATGACAAACGGTTAGAACTTGTAAAACAGCGCGCACGCGAAATTGGAGCGCCACTTGCATATGTAAATATGACTGGCGGCCAAGATGATTTGGTCTTTGATGGTGACACCATTGTGGTTGGAGCAGGTGGAAATGTAATTGCCCGCGCTCCGCAATTTATGGATGGGCTGATGTTGGTTGATCTTGATGTACTTCTTAATTCTTCCCAGCCAGATGTAATAATTTCTGAACCACCAATAATTGGTTATCAAAAATTACAACACGGAGTCGCGGTCAGACTTTCGGATGAAGAAGAAGTTTGGCAAGCACTGGTTATGGGTTTGCGCGATTATGTAATTAAGAATGGATTTAAATCGGTAATTCTTGGTTTATCTGGCGGAATCGATTCCGCATTAGTAGCCGCGATCGCTTGCGACGCACTTGGCGCCGATAAAGTTTATGGAATCGCTTTGCCAAGTAAATATTCATCAACGCACTCGCTAAATGACGCGAAACAAACTGCAATTAATACCGGCTTAAATTTTAGGGTGATTGAAATAGAACCGATGGTGCAGAGTTTTGTTTCTAATCTACATTTAACTGGAATCGCTGAAGAGAATATTCAAGCCAGAGTTCGTGGATCAACTTTGATGGCGCTTTCTAACGCTGAAGGACATTTAGTACTTGCAACTGGAAACAAATCTGAATTAGCGGTCGGTTATTCCACTTTATATGGTGATGCGGTTGGCGGATTTGCTCCGATAAAAGATATTTATAAAACCGATGTTTGGAATTTAGCTAAATGGCGCAATGCGGTTTCAATTTCGCAGAACTTGATGCCACCGATTCCGCAAAATTCAATTGATAAAGAGCCAAGCGCTGAACTACGGCCAAATCAAAAAGACACCGATTCACTGCCAGATTACAAATTACTTGATCAAATATTGCGTATATATATTGAAGGAGATGCCGGAAAAAGCGGGGCAATCTCCGCCGGCTTTGATCAACAGTTGGTTGAAAAAGTTTTACAGATGGTGGATCGGGCTGAATATAAGCGTCGCCAATATCCACCAGGCACGAAAATTTCCGCTCGAGCGTTTGGAAAAGATCGAAGATTGCCAATTACCTCACATTGGAAAGAGCGGTAAGGCTACATTTCACGTTAAAACAAGTTGAAACAATGTAAAACAAGTTAAAACCAAGTAAAGCAAGGTAACTCAAGAACACGCAAACAATTTGCAAGTAGCGTGAATGTAAATCCTTTTTTAGAATTTACCCATGTTCAAAATCAACAACTGGTTATTCACTCGCAATAGAGTGCTGGATTTTGGGCTGATCTCTTCCTGTTATTGCTGCTGATTTTTAAATCTTTTTTCGCAGTAAATCCGCAATAAAAAATAAATCTGTTAAACACAAGGGAGAATTATGAAAATTTATAACGACATCACCGAAGCTTTTGGAAATACTCCATTAGTTCGCCTCAATCGAATTATGGATGGTGCGAAAGCAAATGTTTTTGCAAAACTTGAGTTTTACAATCCATCTTCATCGGTAAAAGACCGCATTGGAATTGCAATGGTAGATGCCGCTGAGCGAAGCGGACAATTAAAACCAGGCGGCACAATTGTTGAAGCAACATCTGGAAATACCGGTATTGCACTTGCAATGGTTGGCGCAGCCCGTGGCTACAAAACAATTTTGACGATGCCAGACTCAATGTCAAAAGAACGTCGCGCATTACTTCGCGCATACGGAGCAGAATTAGTTTTAACTCCGGCAGCTGAAGGAATGAAAGGTGCAGTCGCAAAGGCAGAAGAACTTGGTAAAAAAGATGCGGTGCTAGTTCGCCAATTTGAAAATGATGCCAACCCAGAAATTCATCGCAAAACCACAGCAGAAGAAATTTGGCGCGATACCGATGGAAAAGTTGACGCGTTTATCGGTGGAATCGGAACCGGCGGAACAATCACCGGTGTCGGACAAGTTTTAAAACAGCGAAATTCAAATGTAAAGATTTTTGCAGTTGAACCAGCAGATTCTCCGATATTAAATGGGGGAAATCCTGGTCCACACAAAATTCAAGGAATCGGACCAAACTTTGTGCCAGCAATTTTGGATCGAAAAATTTATGATGAAGTTATCGATGTAAAAACCGACGATGCCGTGAAGTTTGCAAAGCGAGCTGCAGCCGAAGAGGGAATATTGGCTGGAATTTCATCTGGCGCTGCACTTTGGGCAACTGCACAAGTGGCAAAGCGAAATGAGTTTGCCGGTAAAAATATTGTGGTGCTTTTAGCATCATATGGCGAGCGTTATTTATCTACTATTTTGTTTGAAGGATTAGTGGACTAATGCGTAGAACAAATTTATTTTCAAGGATGCTGGAAGATTTAGATGTTGCGCTTCTAAAAGATCCAGCAGCGCGAAATCGATTGGAAGTTTTACTAACTTATCCAGGTGTTCATGCGGTTTGGGGTTATCGCATTGCAAATTTTTTATGGCGAAAAAAACTCAAATTAATTTCCCGCATTTACTCCAATTGGATTCGAATGATTACCGGAGTAGAAATTCATCCGGGTGCAACTATCGGCCGTCGATTATTTATCGATCACGGAATGGGTGTTGTCATCGGACAAACTGCAATCGTTGGCGATGATGTAATGATGTATCACGGCGCCACATTAGGTGCCAGAGCATTTGGACCAAATCAACGTGGCGTTAAACGTCATCCAACTATTGGAAATTTTGTGGTGATTGGTGCTGGTGCAAAAGTACTTGGCAATATAAATATTGGCGAAGGAGTAAGGGTGCGGGCTAATTCGGTAGTAACCGAAGATATTGCCAGCGATATTTCCAAGAACACCACTTACGTGATCTAACGTAATCTAACGGGGAAGTAGTTATTTAACATCGTTGTAACGAAAGGGCGATTTACTTGCGCCCATGACTTCCCCAAATGAGAATTTCGCTAAGGAAAAAAACGACTTATCTAAACAACAAGAGTTTGTTTTAAAAACTATTGAAGAGCGAAACATTCGCTTTATCAGACTTTGGTTTACCGATGTTTTAGGATTTTTAAAATCGGTAGCAATCGCTCCAGCGGAATTAGAAAATGCATTTGCAGAGGGAATCGGATTTGATGGCTCATCAATTCAAGGATTTGCTCGTGTAACTGAATCAGATATGTTGGCAAAACCTGATCCAGCAACGTTTTCTATTTTGCCTTGGCGCACTGAAGCTCCAGGAGCAGCCAGAATGTTTTGCGATATTTACCGCCCCGATGGCAGCGCTGCCGCAGTTGATCCACGCCAAGTTTTAAAACGAACATTGCAAGAAGCAGCGCAAATGGGCTTCACTTGTTACACACATCCCGAAATTGAATTTTTCTTATTTAAAGAGGAACCAAAAGAAAATTCTCGGCCAATACCAGTTGATTCTGCTGGCTACTTTGATCACACACCTTCAATGGTTGGACATGATTTCCGTAGAGCTGCAATTACTTTATTAGAAGCGATGGGTGTTTCAGTTGAGTTCTCTCATCACGAAGGCGCGCCTGGACAACAAGAAATTGATTTGCGATATGCAGATGCATTATCAACCGCTGACAACATAATGACATTTCGCCATGTAATAAAAGAGGTGGCATTAGAACAAGGATTCTTCGCTTCATTCATGCCAAAACCATTTACAGAATTTCCAGGTTCGGCGATGCATACACATCTTTCGTTATTTTCTGGTGAGACAAATGCGTTCTATGACGCTGCCTCTCCGATGCAGTTATCAAAAGTCGGTCGTTCATTTATCGCCGGCATAATAAAACACGCTCCCGAAATATGTATGGTGACAAATCAATGGGTGAATTCATATAAACGAATTACCGGTGGCGGTGAAGCGCCAGCGTTTGCAACTTGGGCGCAATCAGATCGAAATGCGATGGTG
>CAXBQO010000034.1:0-10286 GCA_963977945.1 uncultured bacterium | reverse complement strand
GAGTTATTTGTAGGTCCGGGTGTACTCATCCCACGACCAGAGACTGAAGTTTTAGTTGATATTGCTTTGCAATTTATTTTGGCAAATAATCAAGTTAAATCAGTTATTGATTTAGGTGCAGGTTCTGGTGCGATTTCAATTGCGCTATTTGCCGAAGCCGCTCTTAAAGCCAGAGATTTACAAATTACTGCGGTAGAGAAATCAACGGAAGCAATAAATTACCTACAAAAAAATATTGCAAAGTATGAAGTGCCGATAAGAGTGGTTAACGAAGATGTCGCCGATGCTCTTATTGGTGTAAAAGCCGATTTGGTTGTGGCTAATCCGCCATATGTGCCAGATGGTGAAACTTTGAACTCAGAAGTTGATAAATATGAACCAAAAATTGCGCTCCGTGGCGGAAGTGATGGCACAGAAATTCCAGCTCTATTTTTAAAAAATGCAATCCGAATGCTTAAACCTGATGGTGTGTTTATTATGGAACATCATGAATCTCACGCAGACAAAATCGCTCAAATGTTTTCGCATGCCTTTAAAGAGGTGCAGGGGCATAAAGATTTAAATAGCAGAGATCGTTTTACCAGTGGAATCTTGAAAAATATATGAGCACGAAAATTATTTCACTGCCGCAAGTAGCAGATACAGCAGCAGCAAATTACGAAGCTGAATTAGATCAAGCTTATAAATCTATAAAAAATAGCGAAATTATTATCGCTCCGGCAGAAAACGGATATCTCTATTTGGTTGATGCTTTCGATACCGAGGCGGTTTCAAATTTACACAAACTTTTAAATAAACCAGATACTGATTTATTCCAAGTATTTTTGCCAAGGGTCAGCACCGTTACCGGAGTATGTTCGCTAAATCTGCAGCCCACCGATTCGCTTTTTAAATTATTTACTCGCTGCTGGCCTGGGGCAGTTTCAATTACTATGAAAACTCAACCTGGTTTGAATTGGAATTTAGGTACGCAATCAAATTTGGTGAATGTAAGAGTTCCAGATCAAAAATTTTTATTAAAGTTATTGGAACAAACTGGTCCACTTGCTGTTGCAAGCACAAAAATGAACTCATCTGAAATAAATGCTGCGATTAAAAATAATCAATTAGCTATAAGCGGCAGCAATGTAAACAGTGGAAACAGTAGAAACAGTGGAATTAGTGGAAGCAGCCAAATTATGGTGAGTCTTTTTTTTGATGCTCAAAATGTCAACTCATTCCCATCAACAATTATTGAGATCTTGACCGAAAATTCCATCAAGCTTGTGCGGGAGGGTGCTATAACTTACGAACAAATCAAAGCGTGGAGTTCAGAGTTGGCTATTACTATCGTCCCATGAGTAACCAGCCGCTCAATCGAAATGAAAAGTATTACGGTCCAGATTTCAATGCGATGGAGCGTCAAGATCCAGAAATAGCCGCGGTAGTTTTATCCGAGTTAGAGCGGCAACGAAATAAATTGCAATTAATTGCCAGTGAAAATTTCACTTCGCCCGCGGTGTTAGCGGCAATGGGTTCCACACTTTCAAATAAATACGCCGAAGGTTATCCAGGTAAGCGTTATTACGGTGGTTGCGAAGAGGTAGATAAAGTTGAAGTAATCGGAATTGAACGAGCAAAAAAACTTTTCAACGCCGAACATGCAAATTTGCAACCACACTCTGGTGCGACTGCAAACATCGCAGTTTATTCTGCGTTTACAAAACCTGGTGACACCGTACTTGCGATGTCACTGCCACACGGTGGTCACTTAACACATGGTTCAAAAGTTAATTTTTCTGGCAAGTGGTTCAACGTTGTTTCTTATGGCGTTAGGGAATCTGATGAATTAATTGATTACGACCAATTGCGAGATTTAGCAATTGAACATAAACCTAAAATGATTTGTAGTGGTGCGACTGCATATCCATCACTTATAGATTTTGAAAAAGTGCGAAAAATTTGTGATGAAGTTGGGGCAATTATGTGGGTTGATGCCGCGCACTTTATTGGATTAGTTGCCGGCCAAGCGATTCCATCACCGGTTCCATTTGCTGATGTGGTCTCTTTTACAACTCACAAAGTATTGCGTGGACCTCGTGGTGGAATGATTCTTTCAAAAGCTGCCCATGCAGCGGCAATTGATAAAGCGGTATTTCCGGGAATGCAGGGCGGACCAATTATGAGCGCGATTGCCGGAAAGGCAATTGCACTTCAAGAGTGCATGAGTAACTCATATAAAGAGTATGCCAAAAAAGTAATAACCAATTGCCAAGCAATGGCAGCGGCATTAGTTGATCAAGGGTTGCGTGCGGTATCTGGTGGAACTCAAACTCACTTAGCACTAATTGATATTCGTTCGACTGGCGTGACTGGAAAAGTTGCAGATGAATTATGTGGACTTGCCGGAATTTCATTAAATAAGAATGCGATTCCATATGACCCACAAACACCGGCAATAACCAGTGGAATTCGAGTTGGTAGCGCTGCCACAACGACACAAGGAATGGGCGTTGCTGAAATGAAAACGATTGCTGAATTTATTGTGGCGGCAATTAAATCGGGCGGCGATGAGAAAAAATTGAATCAGATTAAATCTGAGGTAGCGACTTTGTGTGCAAAGTTTCCGGTTTACCCCGAGCCAAAATAGATGCGCGAGTACTCCACCACAATATTAATCGCAGCGGTCATCGCCTTCTTAGCGACGCCGATTGTTAGAAAGTTTGCCAGCAAATCTGGCGCGGTTATGAAAATAAGAGCTCGCGATATTCACGAACTTCCGACTCCAAGATGGGGTGGCTTGGCGTTATGGGTATCAGTTGCAATCACATTATTAATTGCCAGAAATCTTCCACTGGTTGAAAAATCTTTTTCCCGAGAAACACTTGGAATATTTGTAAGTGCAACTTTTATTTTGGTACTTGGAATGATTGATGATCGATTTGATTTGGATCCACTCACAAAATTTGCTGGGCAAGCATTAGCTGCGGCAATTTTGGTGTTGTTTGGAGTACAACTTTTGTGGCTACCAATTAATGGAATTTTGACTTTGCCACCAACAATTGGGCAGATACTGACAATTTTATTTGTCATGGTTGTAATTAATGCGGTTAATTTTGTGGATGGCTTAGATGGATTAGCTGTAGGTTTAGTTGCAATTTCTTCCTTATCTTTCTTTGCTTTCTCCTATCTATTGGCAATTGAAAATGGATATAGCCGCGCAGGAACAGCATCTTTAATGACTGCATTAGTTTTGGGAACTTGTCTTGGATTTTTACCGCATAATTTTTTTCCGGCTCGAATATTCATGGGTGATTCTGGCGCAATGTTTTTAGGATTAATTTTGAGCGCTTCGGCAATAACTTTGACTGGCCAAATTGATATCAGCGAATTAACTAACAACAAACAAGGGGCAGCTAATTTGCCATTGATTTTGCCAATCACAATTTTGGCGGTGCCACTTCTAGACTTCTTATTGGCGATAATTCGCAGAGTTAAAGCTGGTCGTTCGCCATTTACCGCAGATCGAGAGCACTTACATCACAAAATAATGCGGTTTGGAAACTCTCAGCAACGTACAACTGTAATTTTGTATTTAATAAGTGCGATGTTTGCTTTTCCAACAGTTATTGCAGCATTTTTACCGTTATGGCTGGCCGCCATTTGTGGTTTTGCAATTATGATTTTTGTATTGATTTCAATTGGATTTTTCCAAAACAAGTCCAAGATAAGTTTGGACTCAACTACACCTAAGGTAAAAAAATGACAGATAGTTTTGAGACCAAAATGTGGCAAGGCGCATTTTTGCCAGCCTTAGTAACTGGAATTATTTCCGGAGTTTGCGTCACAATCTGGCGGGGCAAACCAGCAGCGATTGCGTCAGTTATTGCTTTGCTATTGGTTTTTATTTTCTTTAGCGTGCATTTGTTGGTTGCGAAAATTTCTAAAGATGTAGAACCAGTACTGACGATGCTGTTTGCAATGTTTTCTTACTTTGCCAAGGTGATACTTCTTGGGGTGTTGCTATTTCTGATATCAAAATTCACTGCTCCCAGCACAGTCGATCGAACAAGTTTTGGTATTTGTGCCATCTTGATTACTCTTGCCTGGTTAATCGGTGAGATTCGTGCGTATTTAAAATTGAGAATAGGAATCCAACCATGAATGAAAAAAATAATTTTGGAAAAAATGAAGAGGGCGCACTCTGGTCGATCGTTGGTTATTTATTATCTGGATTACTTATTTGGGGTGGCATTGGTTGGGGAATCGATCAATGGTTAAACACTAAGTTTTTTCTGTTAGGTGGATTACTCCTAGGGGCGGGCGCATCTGTTTATCTGGTGTGGTTGCGATTCGGTCGGGATTAAAACCACTTTATAAACCGCAAGGTTTATTGCGTTCCTATTTATTGGATACCCGATTAAGAGCAAGCCAATTTACGATTTCCAGCAATAAATAAAACCCAATAGGGTGTCGGCCGTGGGATTCATTCGATTGGCAGCCGAGGGTGAAGGATTCACTCCACCTAGTACCGCTGATTTCAATCTGCCACCAGTATTAGAGGGCAATCCTTATACAACCAAGCCGGTGCTGTTAGTTTTTTTCTCAGTAATTTTAATTTCGATTTTCTTTATCATCTCAGCCCGAAAAGCTTCACTGGTTCCTGGTCGATTGCAGTTTGCCGGTGAATCGGTTTACGGCTTTGTACGAAACGATTTGGCGCGAGATGTAATTGGTCCAGAGTTCATGCGGTTTGTACCTTACTTATTTACTTTATTTACCTTCATTTTGACCAATAATATTTTTGGAATCGTGCCATTAATCCAATTCCCGACTATGTCACGTGTCAGTTTTCCTTATGTATTGGCGATCTTTACCTTCTTAATTTTCCATTTTGTAGCAATCAAACACAAAGGTTTATTTCCATATTTGAAGGAAATTATGTTCATGCCAGGTGTACCAAAACCGGTATATGTACTACTCACGCCAATTGAATTAGCTACTTATTTTCTGGTCAGACCGCTAACGCTCTCGCTTCGTCTTTTTGCAAATATGTTTGCTGGTCACTTATTACTTTTAGTATTTATTTTAGGCGGCGATCACCTATTACAAGGGGTGATTGGATTAAAACTGGTCTCACCATTTGCATTCCTATTTGGAATCGCATTGACCTTCTTCGAATTCATGGTGCAACTGCTACAGGCATATATTTTTACGCTGCTAACAGCGTTGTATATCGCCGGAGCTTTGGCAGATGAGCATTAATGAATCTCAGGTAAGAAAGTAATAAAAGCAGGAAAAGAAAAAATATAAGAGAAAAAGAAAACAGAGAAAACAAAGAAAGAGGTAAGAAAATGGAAGGCACACTCAACCTGGTCGGTTATGGCCTATCTGCAATCGGACCGGCAATTGCAACCGGCATGATCTTCGCTGCATATATCAGCGGAGTTGCGCGTCAACCAGAGGCACGTTCGGTACTACAACCGATCGCATTCCTTGGTTTCGCGTTAGCTGAAGCGTTGGCATTGTTTGGTTTGGTTCTAGCTTTCGTTTTGTAATTTCGAAAACAGAATTTAAGTGGTTATCAAATCATGAGTATTGAAACAAAATTATTTAACTCGGTGGCTGCAGTTCGCAGTGCTGCAGCAGAAGGTGCAAATCCACTGATTCCGCACACCGCGGAAATTGTGGTGGGCTTTATTGCTTTCTCACTTCTGTTTTTAGTGTTGCGTTCAAAAGTTGTGCCAATGTTTGAAAAAGCATTCACGGCTCGCACTGAAGCAATTGAAGGTGGAATGCAACGTGCTGAGAAGGCACAGCGTGATGCCCAAATTGCATTGCAGAAATACACCGAACAATTAGCTGATGCAAGAGGTGAAGCACAACAAATCCGCGAAGAGGCAAGAAGCCAAGGAGCTGCCATCATCGAAGATTTGCTCGCAAAAGCACAAGAGGAAGCGGCGAGAATTACCGCTGCTGCTCAAGTGACAATTGAAGCCGAACGTCAACAAGCAATAACTTCTTTGCGAAATGAAGTTGGTGCTTTGGCAACAGAGTTAGCATCGAAAATAGTCGGTGAATCACTAGAAGACCAGGTAAGACAATCTCGAATTGTTGATCGATTCATCGCCGAATTAGAAGCGAAGAAGTGAAATCACTATGACAGTACTAGGTGGCGCTAGCCGGCAATCACTTGCCGCAGTGCGTGATGATTTTGAAAAGCAAACCGCAAAATTATCCGCTGACGCTGCCTTAAAACTGTCAGGTGATTTATTTTCAGTATTACAAACTCTCACTGAATCAGTGGCACTGCGTCGAGCATTAACCGATAATTCCCGTGACGCATCTGCTAAATCAGATTTAGTAGCTGATTTATTTGCCAAAAACATCTCATCCACCGCTACCGCAATCGTGGCAAATGCCTCGAAATTACGTTGGTCCAACCCAAATGAGTACGCCGATGCGGTTGAACAATTAGCGGTTTCAGCGGCAGCAAAAGCGGCAAATGAAGCAGGCGAATTAGCTTTGCTTTCTGAGCAACTTTTTAATTTTGCCCAAGTTTTAATTGCAAATCCTGAACTTCGACAAACGTTAAATAGTGCAAATGAAAGTGTGGCTCGTCGAATAGAACTGTTACAAAATGTGACTAAGGGTGCTTACAGTAATTACACCAATTCTCTGCTAAGCGCGGCAATTAAAAACCAACGAGGTCGCAATATCGACAATACATTGGCGCAATTTTCAAAGTATGTTTCACAAAGTGAACAAAAAGTTATCGCTCATGTAACAGCAGCTGTGAAATTAACGCCGGCACAAGTTGAAAAATTGGCAACATCTTTGAGTAAACAAATTGGCAAGAAGATTCAATTAAATGTAGAAGTTGATCCAAAAGTTTTAGGTGGCTTATCAGTTCATCTAGATGATGAACTAATTGATGGCACTGTGAGCGCTCGCCTACAAGAGGCGGGCCGGATACTTACCGGTATTTAAAAGACAGCAGAGTAAAGAAAAAAGTAAAGAAAAGAGAAGAGGAGAAAATGGCAGAAGCAACGATTAAACCTGATGCAATCCGAGATGCACTGGCAAAGCATGTCGCTTCATATAAACCAGCAGCGGCGGTTAAAGATGAAATCGGAACGGTAACTGAAGCCGCCGATGGCATCGCCCGAGTTGAGGGATTGCCATCGACAATGACCAATGAGTTGTTGAAATTTGAAAACGGCACATTGGGATTAGCTCTTAACTTAGATGTACGTGAAATCGGTGTCGTAATTCTCGGAGAATTTAGCGGCATTGAAGAAGGAACAACTGTTCGCAGAACTGGTGAAATTCTCTCCGTCCCGGTTGGCGATGGATTCCTAGGTCGAGTTATTGATCCACTTGGTCGACCAATTGATGGCAAAGGTGAAATTAAATCGGAAGCAAACCGCGCACTTGAATTACAAGCACCCACTGTTGTGCAACGTCAACCGGTTAAAGAACCAATGCAAACTGGAATTAAAGCGATTGATGCGATGACAGCGATTGGTCGCGGTCAACGTCAATTAATAATTGGTGATCGCCAAACCGGTAAAACTGCAATTGCAGTGGACACAATTATTAACCAGCGCGAAAACTGGAAGAGTGGCGATCCAAAGAAACAAGTTAAATGTATTTATGTTGCAATTGGTCAAAAAGGTTCAACAATTGCATCAGTTAAAGCCGCTCTAGAAGAAGCCGGCGCGATGGAATACACCACTATCGTTGCTGCTCCTGCCTCTGATCCGGCTGGTTTTAAATACTTAGCCCCTTATACCGGCTCAGCACTTGGACAACACTGGATGTATAAAGGTCAACATGTATTAATTATTTTTGATGATTTATCAAAACAAGCTGAGGCTTATCGCGCAGTTTCGTTATTACTTCGTCGTCCGCCAGGTCGTGAGGCATATCCCGGAGATGTGTTTTATTTACATTCACGTTTGCTCGAGCGTTGCGCAAAATTGTCAGATGATTTAGGTGGCGGTTCCATGACCGGATTACCAATTATCGAAACAAAAGGAAATGACGTCTCGGCATTTATTCCAACAAACGTTATTTCAATTACCGATGGTCAGTGCTTCTTAGAGACAGATTTGTTTAACGCCGGAGTACGCCCTGCGATTAACGTAGGTATTTCAGTTTCGCGTGTAGGTGGATCTGCCCAAACTAAAGCGATGAAAAAAATCGCTGGACGTTTGCGTTTGGATTTGGCTCAGTACCGTGAACTTGAAGCTTTCGCAGCGTTTGGTTCTGATCTAGATGCTGCATCAAAAGCACAACTAGAACGTGGTGCGCGCATGGTTGAACTTTTAAAACAAGGTCAATACTCACCGTTCTCAATGGAGAAACAAGTAGTTTCAATTTGGGCCGGTACAACTGGAAAATTAGATTCGATTCCAGTGGTTGATATCCGCCGCTTCGAAGCAGAGTTCATTGAGTTCATGGCTAGAGAAAAGAAAGCCACACTTGATTCCATTGCTGCAACTAAAGAGTTATCAGATGACACAGTTGCCGCTCTGGAAAGTGCCATCGCAACTTTCAAACAACAATTTAAATCTTCAGTGGCTCCAGTTGTTAACGAGGCAAAAGCTGAAGCGTTAGATGATGTTGATAGCGAAAGTATTACTCGCCAAGTGCCGGCTAGAAAATAATTTGATTGATTAGGAACTAAAAATGGGTGCGCAACTTCGAATTTACCGACGCCGTATGCGGTCGGTAAAAGCGACTAAAAAAATAACGAAAGCGATGGAGTTAATTTCAGCTTCACGTATAGTTAAAGCACAACAAAAAGTTGCCGCATCTACTCCTTATTCTCGAGAATTAACCCGTGCAGTTACAGCAGTTGCTTCATCTGCCACTGTGAATCATCCGTTAACAACAGAATCAGAGAAACCAATTCGCGCTGCCGTACTAATTATTACCGCTGATCGCGGAATGGCTGGTGCTTATTCAAACGCCGCTATCAAAGAAGGCGATCAATTAATTGAATTGCTAAAGGGACGTGGCTTATCAGTTAATACTTATTTAGTTGGACGCAAAGCAGTTAATTTTTATCGCTTCCGAAATCGAAAAATCGCCGCATCTTGGACCGGTTTTTCAGATAATCCAACTTATAAAGATGCCAAAGCGGTATCGGATGAATTAATTAAAGTATTTATTGCCGATGCGCAAACTGATGAAAATGGCGTAGATGAATTACATATTGTGTACACCGAATTTGTTTCCATGATTACTCAGAACCCACAAGCAAAAAGAATGTTGCCACTTGAGGTCGTAGAAACAACTACCACCACTGGCCTGCTTCCAATGTATGAATTCGAACCTAATGCTGGCGAGGTATTGAACGCACTTCTTCCTCGTTACATTGAGGCTCGAGTATTTAACGCGATGTTGCAATCAGCTGCCTCCGAGCATGCTGCTCGCCGTCGCGCTATGAAATCAGCGACTGACAACGCTGATGAATTAATTAAGTCGTTAACTCGACTTGCAAACGCGGCCCGTCAAGCCGAAATCACCCAAGAGATCAGTGAAATCGTAGGCGGCGCGGATGCGTTGGCCTCAGCAAACGCAGGGAGCGAATAATGTCGACTAAAACAGCAACCGGGAGAGTGGCGCGAGTAATCGGCCCAGTGGTGGATATTGAATTTCCATCAGATGCAATGCCCGATATCTATAACGCATTGACGGTAGATATAAATGTTGCCGGACAAGCAAAAACTTTAACATTAGAGGTGGCGCAACATATCGGCGACAATTTAGTTCGCGCGATTTCGATGCAGCCAACTGACGGAATGGTGCGTGGTGCAGTTGTAACCGATTCTGGTGCCTCGATCTCGGTACCAGTTGGTGATGTAACAAAGGGCCACGTATTTAATACATTGGGTGAATCACTAGATGTGCCAACTTCCTCTTTAAAAATAACAGAGCGTTGGCCAATTCATAGAACCGCTCCAGCATTTGATCAATTGGAATCAAAGACCGAGATGTTTGAAACCGGAATCAAAGTTATTGATTTATTAACTCCATATGTGCGTGGTGGAAAAATTGGATTATTTGGTGGTGCCGGTGTCGGTAAAACCGTTTTGATTCAAGAGATGATTTATCGCGTTGCCGAAAACTTTGGTGGTGTATCAGTGTTTGCCGGTGTCGGTGAACGTACTCGCGAAGGTAACGATTTATTTTTGGAAATGACTGAGACCGGCGTTATTAATAAAACCGCGTTGGTCTTCGGACAAATGGATGAGCCACCTGGCACCCGTTTGCGCGTTGCATTGTCGGCGTTAACG
>CAXBQO010000033.1:0-10338 GCA_963977945.1 uncultured bacterium | reverse complement strand
CAATCTGGAAGCAACTTTTGCGTATCTGGTCATTCCGCCATCAACGCCATAACCAAATCCTTTTCGATTTGGATCTAAGTTGTACTTACCTTGCCGCGATAACGGGTTATCAGAATCAATTACCGCCGCAGTTTCGGTAACTACCCGGTCGCCCTCTTTCCATTTGCCTTGCGCTTTTACATTTTTTCCAAGCTCGGCGATGTGACCGCAGAATTCATGCCCAAGCACGACTGGATAATTAACAGCCCAAGAGTTAGTGCCATGCCACTGATGTAAATCAGAACCACAAACACTCACCGCTTCTACCTGCAAAATTACATCATCATCGCCGGCAACTGGTTTTTCAACTTCACGTAATTCCACACTTAAAGGTTGCGATGAAAAATTTACAACAGCAGCAGATTTCATAAACTTTCGCCTTTACACCTCTCCGTACGCATGAACTTTTTCGCAAATTTTTCGTAATACTTCTTCAACATTTCCAGATCCGGCAGAAAATGAATCTGCATCTATTGCAAGTGGCGCACCGATTACGACTAATGGCGCACCATAAGATGGACAAGCAATTGCTTGTTCAAGTGATAATCCACCAACTGCTTGCACCGGAATATTTACCGCTTGCACAACCTCTTTTAATTTATCTAATGGATTTGGTGCGCGTTCACCACGGGCAGCAATTCCGCGCCGTTCGTCATAACCAATATGGTGAATCACCATGTCACAACCAAGTTCTTCTAATTCTCTTGCCCCTTGCACCATATCGGGACAGCCAAGATTGTCACCCATAACTTTTACGCCATAATCTTTTCCAGCTTGCACTACACACTTAATAGTTTCTGGATGTGATCTCGCCATTACAACAACATGGGTCGCACCAGCTTTTGCCATCATCTCTGCTTCTAAATAACCACCATCCATAGTTTTTAAATCGGCAACAATTGGTGTGGTTGGAAATTCTTTTCGCAATGCCCGCACTCCATGCAAACCTTCAGCCAATATAAAAGGTGTGCCAGCTTCTAGCCAATCAACCCCAGCGCGCATCGCGGTGTGCGCCATTTCCAGCGCTTCATTTATATCGGTTAAATCAAGCGAAACTTGCACAATAGTTTTATGAGTTTGGCGAGTTTTACCAGTTTTAATTCCTTCTGATTTGTGTGCGTTCATCATAAAACTTTGTACTTTGCGAAGGCTTCACTTGGTGCCATACCTTCTCTAACCGCTTTCCGGAAAAGATCTTCACCGGAATTTTTCTCTTCTACTCGCCGAACTACTTCAGCAATTAATTTTTTTGGAACTATTACAACTCCGTCTATATCTCCAACAATTAAATCACCAGGATTTATTTTTACACCATCGATTTCACATGGCACATTGTGTTCGACAACTTCAAACCTGCCATTAATATCAAGCGGCAATGTTCCAGCGCCAAAAACTTTAAACCCTAAAGCCCGACAGCGAACCACATCTCTTACCTGGCCATCAGTTAATGAACCAGCCACACTTTTATGTTTGCAGGCAGTTGATAACAATTCACCCCAAAGCGCTGCTCGTTCCAATCTATTTGCAGGTGAAACAAAAACTTGGTCTTTACCAATTGCATCAAGCGCTTTAAGTAATCCCACATAAGGAATTTCAGGTGCTTTATCAACCACCTCCATTCTCACTGGGAAGGCAAAACCAAGCATTACCCCTTCACCTGAGATCATCTCAATATCTTTTTTGAGTACTTGATTTTTGGCACCCAATTGATCCAAACAGTCAGAGGCTAAAGCGGCAGTAAATATTGTGGAAAGCTTGGCTAAATCGAGGTTCAACTCGTTGAAACCTGCCTCATTTGGGGCGGGGGACATTGGAACAGCGTAGACCAGTTGAGTTTTTCATCTAATAACCATTTGTTTATAACGTTTAGGTAAAGACGCCCACAGAGAGCCTGCGATTTCTTGACTATGGCAGGCAAAACTTAAAGGATTCGTCTCAAGCACGCCGGACGTCGACGTGCTGTTACTCTCGCAGAAATTGGAGAAGTTAATGCGCAAAAACTCTCTGCGTCTTGTCGCTGCTCTTGCTGCAGTTGCTTTAATTGCAACTGGATGTTCATCATCAAGCAAGTCATCGACCAAAAACACAGATAAGCAATTTGAAATCTTTACCTGGTGGGCATCAGGCGGAGAAGCTGCTGGTCTACAGGGCATGATCGATGTGTTTAAGAAACAAAATCCAAACACAGAGTTCATTAATGCTGCTGTTGCTGGTGGTGCTGGTGTAAACGCGAAAGCTGTTTTAGCTAGCCGTCTAGAAGCTAACAATCCACCTGATTCATTCCAAGCACACGCTGGTATGGAGCTTGATGGTTATGTTCGCACCGGTAAATTAGAAGATCTAACTTTCTTGTATCAAGAAGAAGGTTGGGACAAGATTTTCCCAGCTGATTTGATCAAGACTTTAACTGTTGACGGAAAAATTTATTCCGTTCCAGTGAACATTCACCGTGCAAACGTTCTATGGTGGAATCCAGCAGCTGCTCAAAAAGCAGGAGTTACTGCTGCTCCAAAAACTCTTGATGAGTTCTTTGCCGATCTTGATAAATTCAAGAAGTCAGGCATTGATGGAATCGCACTTGCCGGTAAAGGTGACTGGGCTATCGCACACTTGTTGGACTGGACATTGCTTGCAACTCTAGGACCAGACAAGTTTGAAGGTCTATACAAAGGAACAACTTCATGGACAGGTCCAGAAGTTGCAGAAGGAATCAAGAACTTCCAAAAGATTCTTTCCTATGGAAATAAGGGCGCTGCCAACCTTGATTGGCCAGATGCTGGAAAACTTGTAACTTCCGGCAAAGCTGGTTTCTTCATCATGGGTGACTGGGCATCTGCTCAATGGCAATCTGATGGTCTGAAGCTAGGTACTGATTACACCTGGGCTCCAGCACCAATGAAGGATGGAAACACCAATGTTTATCAGTGGTTGTCAGACTCCTTCACACTTCCAGTTGGAGCTCCACACCGCAACGGTGCAATTGCATGGTTGAAGGTTTGCGGATCCAAGGATGGTCAGGATGCATTCAATCCAAAGAAGGGATCAATCTCAGTACGTACTGACTCTGATCTATCTTTGTACGATGATTATCTAAAGGCTGCTGCTGCACAATGGAAGACTGATCGTTTGGTCGGTTCAACTGTTCACGGTGTAAACGGCAACAACGCACTGATGGCTGCTTATAACTCAGCTGTTGGTAAGTACTTCTCTGGCGGAGCAAAAGACAACGCTGGATTAGCAAAGGGTCTACAAGCTGCATACGATGCAGGTAAGGCCTAAAAAGTAATCAAGTAAGAATAGAAAGTTTGGTGGGCGATTAAATTCGCCCACCATTCTTTTTATCTATTTTTATACTGCTTTTAACTAAATTTCTTTTTAATTTGAGCATTTCCACTTAGGATTAACGGCATATGAGCAAATCGGCAACAAAAGCAAAAAATAAACGTGCAATTAATTCTCGACTTGGTGGATTTTGGTTTGTATTACCTTCAATAATTGCAATCGTATTTTTTGTTTACGGAATGATTATCTGGACACTAAATATGTCCCTAACAAATAAGAATTCAGTAAGCGTAAGAAAATTAAAATATGTGGGTTTTAAAAATTACTCAGAGTTGTTTAAAGATGAAAACTTCACGCACGCTCTAACAAATTTATTTAAATTTACTTTGGTTTTTATTTTGGGAGCTTTAATTTCCGGCTTCATAATGTCGCTGCTACTTGAAAAAGGCATAAAGGGTGAAGGATTTTTTAGGTCGTTTTACTTATATCCAATGGCGATTTCATTCATCGCGATGGGAACGGTGTTCAATTGGTTATTGAACTCAGCCACTGGAAAAGATGCAGGTGGAATTAATTTATTACTTCAAAAATCCGGCTTAGGTTTTTTGCAAAACACCTGGTATGCCTCGCCGACCGGATCTATGTATGCAATGGCAATTCCGGCAATTTGGCAGGTAGCAGGTTACGTATTGGCACTATTTTTAGCCGGGTTTAGAGGTATTCCTGATGAAATGCGGGAAGCGGCACGAGTTGATGGTGCATCTGAATGGAAAATCTATCGTCACGTTTTGTTCCCACAATTGACCCCGACATTGCTCACTGTATTAATTATTTTGGGCCACATGTCGATGAAAGTTTTTGACTTGATTGTCGGTATAAATGGAAAAGGTTATGTAACCCAAACCGTTGCGGTTTATATGTGGCAGGTGACTTTTGATAATTATGACTTTGCAAAGGGAACTGCAATTGCATTAGTACTTTTAATAATGGTTGCATTTTTAGTTTTGCCGTACCTACGTTATGTAAATAAGCACGAGGCGTATCGATGACCCACGCAGCGGATTTAATTACCGCAAAACCAGATTTGCGCAAGATTAAGCGCAAGCGAACTGGCAAAGAAAAGTTCTGGCTGGTATTCAAATATGTCTCACTGATTTTTATTTGGTTCTTAGTGATTATGCCAATCTATGTTTTGGTAGTTAATTCACTAAAGGGCGTTAAAGGTGTTTATTTAAACACAGCCTTCTCTTTACCAACTTCACTTGATTTCAGTGCATGGAAATTGGCGTGGAGTGGAGACACAACTAAATTCCCTGGACTAAGCGCTGGCATGGGCGCTGCAATGATTCGCACATTCTTTATCGTTGTGCAATCTTCTCTAATCTCAGCAATCATTGGATCAATTAATGGATTTGTATTTGCTAAATGGAAATTCCGTGGTAGCAATTTAGTTTTCACATTATTCTTATTTGGAATGTTCATTCCTTATCAGGCGGTGATGATTCCATTGGTACGAGTAGCGACTATTACTGGGTTAAATAAGAGTATTTATGTGTTAGTACTTGCTCACGTTATTTATGGAATTCCGATATGTACTTTGATTTTTCGAAATTATTATGAATCAATCCCAAATGAATTAATAGAAGCTGGGCGCGTTGACAAAGCTTCTATGGTGCGAATTTATCGTTCGATCATTTTGCCACTCTCAATTCCAGGTTTTGTGGTGGTGTTGATTTGGCAATTCACTTCTGCCTGGAATGATTTCTTATTCGCCATATTCCTGACCAGCGGTAACCCGAAATTGGCGGTTGCTACCACACAATTAAACTTTTTGACCGGTTCAACTAATCAGGTTTATTACGGATTAAATATGACCGCGGCATTACTGGTTTCATTGCCAACATTGATTGTTTATATTTTCTTAGGTCGATATTTCTTAAGAGGTTTGCTCAGCGGTTCATTAAAAGGATAAAAAGTTAACTACTGGTGATGGCTGGTAATTAAATTGGTGAGTAAATGACAATCAAAGTAGAAGTTTTAGATAACCGCCGAAATCAATTAGGCGAAGGTCCAACTTCTTCGGGAGAAAAAAATAATCACATTCAATGGTGTGATATTTATGGCCGAAAAATTCGTTGGCAAAATTTGATTACTACCCAAACCGGTGAGTTTGCTACAAATGAAGATGTTGGATTTCAAATTCCACGGGAACACGGTGGGGAAATATTAGGCACTGCCAATGGCCCAGTTTTACGTGATTTAGATGGCACTTTGCACAAGTTACCAACCCGCTTTGAAGCTGATGGCAAACCCGATTCAACTTTATTGCGTTGGAATGATGCCAAAATATCAAGCAACGGTGATTTGTTTTTAGGCACGATGGCATATCAAAATCAAAAAGACGAAGGATCGTTTTATAGATTAACAAAAGATGGAAAAAAATTAGAGAAGCTTTTTGACAAAGTTGCGATCTCCAATGGAATGGATTGGACCAAAGATAATTCTCGAATGTTTTATATCGACACTCTCACCATGAAGGTAGAAGTTTTTGATTACAAACCATTCCAATCAAAAGTTATAGAAAACCGCCGCACATTTATATCTATCGGTGAGAACATGGGATACCCCGATGGAATGTGTACCGATTCGCAAGATAATTTATGGGTAGCTTTTTGGATGGGTTCATGTGTGCGTGGTTACGATGGAAAAACCGCAAAACAAATTGCAGAGATTATGTTGCCAAATCCCAAAGTGACCTCATGCTGTTTTGGTGGCGAAAATTTAGATAAATTGATAATCACCACCGCGGTCGGAAATCCGGGCGAGAATATGGACTTAAAAGAATTTCCAACAGCTGGCTTTATATTTGTGGCCGAACCTGGAGTCACTGGAAAACCTACAAACCTATTTCAGGTTTAAATGTTTGATTTATTCACTTTTGGTGAGGCGCTTGCAGTATTTATCTCTACCGATACTGATTCAGTTTTAACTGCTAAGAAATTTGAAAGAGTTACCGCTGGAGCAGAGGCAAATGTGGCGGTGGCAATTTCAAGACTTGGCCTGAAGGCTAGGTTTTTTACAAAAGTAGGTGATGATCAAATCGGAAAAAGTATTCTCGCTGATATCGCTGCTGAAAATGTTGAGGTATCAGATTGCAGTATTGGAAATTCTTTTTCAGGTTCGATGGTGAGAAATCCGGGAACTCAAAATAAAGTTGAAGTCAATTATCTAAGAAAGGGATCAGCTGCTTCACTTATTCAAGAGAGTGATATTTCTCAAGAATTTATTGAAAATGCAAAGTGGTTACACACCACCGGAATTACCTGCGCAATTTCAGATAGTGCAGCTGGGGCAGTTTCTCATGCTCAAAAAATTGCCCGAACAAAGAAAATTCCACAAAGTTTTGATTTAAATCTGCGGCGAAAAATTTGGAGTGAAGCGCAAGCAGCTAAAACATTATTTCCACTTGCACAAAATGTTGATCTTTTGATCGGTGGAGAAGATGAGTACCAAGTTGTATTCAATGAATCTGATCCAGAGAAAGCACTGCAACTTGCAAATCAACGTGGTTGCAAAATTGCTGTTATGACAAAAGGTGATCAGCCAATGCGATATGCAATTGATGGCAAAATTTCACAATTGATTCCACCCAAAGTTAAATCGGTAGATCCAGTAGGTTCAGGAGACGCGTTTACCGGCGGAACAATTGCCGCGCTGCTTTCTGGTAAATCTGCGCTTGAAGCGTTAACTCAGGGAAGTTATTGTGGCGCTCGGGTAGCCAGCATGTTTGGTGATTGGACCGGAATACCAAGCGGCAAAAATGGAATTATTGATGAAAAAATTAAAAACGAGATGAGCAAATGAGTCGAAAACAAGTTTTGGATGCACTAATTGCCAACAGAATAATGGGGTTAGTACGCACCGACACCAAACAATCTGGCCAAGATTTAGCTCAAGCCTTAGTTGCTGCGGGCTTAAAATCAATTGAAATTACTTTAACCAGCCCTGGCGCACTTGAGATTGTTAAAAAATTAGCCGGCGATAAAAATTTAGTAGTTGGTGTTGGCACAGTTCTAACTACAAAAGAAGTTTCTAAAGCCAAGGCAGCCGGAGCTAAATTTATTGTTTCACCAAATACCGATGCAAAAGTAATTAAAAAAACAATTGATTCTGGATTGGTTTCTATGCCGGGCGTTGCGACTCCAACAGAAGTCGCAACCGCGATTGCGGCTGGAGCAGATATTTTAAAATTATTTCCAGCATCAACTTATGGGCCAGCACATTTGAAAGCATTACGTGATCCGTTTCCAGGACAAATTTGGTGCCCAACCGGTGGGGTTACAGTCGAATCTATTCAGGACTGGGTTAAAGCTGGCGCAAAAATGTTTGGTTTAGGTGGACCACTAACCAGAGATGGTGTTTCAAATGTTGCGAGAAATTTTGAAAAGTTTAGTAGAGCAATTAATTCCGCCGGTTTTTTAAATTAGGCAGTTGAGGTAAGTTAATCCATATGAAATTACCTGGCGAACATATTTTTGTAACAGGTGGTGCAAAAGGAATTGGTGAGGCAATCGTGCGCGATTGCGTTGCAAATGGCGCCAGTGCCTCTTTTGTCGATATTGATGAAACCGCTGGAAATAAATTAGCAACTGAATTAAACAGCGCAGGTTATAAAGTGGCATTTGCTAAAGCAGATGTTGCAAATTTTGATGAATTAAAAACTGCATTTGAATTACTTGTATCAAAACTTGGCAATGTCACTGGGGTAGTAAATAACGCTGGCGTAAATTCGCATGCCGATCCAGTCAAAATGACAGATAAAGAGTGGGATGATTTTTTTGCAATTGATATGAAATCTATTTGGTTGACCGCAAAATTAGCATTACCGGCTATGCGCAAAGTTAAAAAAGGCGCGATTGTAAATATTTGTTCAATTCATGGCCGACTTACTTATCCAAACTTTTTCCCTTACGGTGCAGCAAAATCCGCAGTATTGGGATTAACAAGAAATTTAGCCTTAGATGAAGGGCAATTTAATATCAGAGTAAATGCCGTCTCACCTGGTTACATCCTGACCGACTTAACAAAACAATGGTTGAAAGCAGAAACCGGCCGAGAAGAGCGCTCACTTTCTATTCAACCTTCCGGCCGTATGGGAAACCCAAGTGAGGTTGCAAAAGTTGTCACCTTTTTATTATCAGAGAAAGCATCTTTCGTAAGTGGCGCAGATTGGGCAGTTGATGGCGGACTTGGAGCAAGATCGGCATGATTCTTAAAGGTGAACATCTATTTGTAACCGGTGGTTCTGCCGGCATTGGCGAAGCAATTGTTGTTGAGGGAGCAAAACAAGGAGCAAAAGTTTCATTTGTTGATATCGATGAACCAAAAGGTGTGGCGTTAGTAGAGCGATTGACTAAAGAAGGTCATCTTGTTCAATTTGCTAAAGCAGATGTTTCAAAATTTGAAACTTTTAAATCTGGTTTTGATGAATTAGTTAGCAAGTTTGGCCCCGTAACTGTTGCGGTTTCAAACGCCGGCCGCAATTCGTACGCAGACCCGGTTGAGTATTCAAATGAAGAGTGGGAATCATTTTTTGCTTTGGATTTAAAATCTAGTTGGTATTTAGCAAAATTATGTTTACCAGAAATGCGTAAGGCAAAACACGGATCAATCGTGAACATATCTTCAATTCACGGTCGTATGTCTCGACCAAATTTTTTCCCATACTCAGCGGCAAAAGGTGGAATTATTGGTTTATCTAGAAATCTTGCGTTAGATGAAGGAAAAAGTGGAATCAGGGTTAACTCAGTTTCACCTGGCTACACATTAACTCCGCTTCTTAAAAGTTATATGGAACTTTATCCAGAGGAAAAAACTCAAGGTTTAGCTGTTCAACCGATGAAAAGATTTGGCACCCCAGAAGAGGTCGCGAATGTGGTTACTTTTGTTCTTTCAAAGGATGCTTCTTATATAAATGGCGCGGATTTAATGATTGATGGCGCTCTGCATTCTCGTTATGCCTAGATTTATAAACATAAAATAAACACCAAGCTTTGTTTTCCAATGTAAAAGCAATTTGAATGGAAGTCATTATCTAGAGTGAAACTAAATCAAAAAGTTCCTGGGCTTATCGCGTCTCTCACTTTTTTCATTGGTTTTTTCAATATTGCCTCAAATATAGTTAGAAGATTCCGTGGACCAGCAGAGTTTGTAAATGATCATTTTGCTACATACTTAAATTCAGCAGCGTTTGCTTCTGTGCTTTTCACTGGCGCGATATTGGTTATTCTGGCTCGAGGATTACGCAGAAAAAAATTACGTGCGTGGCAGCTAACAGTTTTGATGCTAATTTTAAATATCTTTTTAGAGTTTTTTAGATTCAAAATCCATCCAGCCCAAATTTCATTATCAATATTCCTGTTGGTAATTCTTTTTATTTATAGAAATGAATTTAAGGCAAAATCTGATCCTTCAACCAAATTTCGACCAATTTTTGCTTTGATTTTTTCTGCCGGCTTTTTCTTCTTAGTTGGAATTTTGTTGTTCTACTTTAGGCATAACAACAACGTGATTGGTAATCCGTCTTTATCTGACGTAATGCTCACTGTTCTTTATGGCTGGGTTTGGATATCTGGACCAGTAAAACTTGAATCTGAATTTTTACAAAACACAATTGATATCACACTTGGCATGTTTGGAATTTTCGTAATTGTAATTCCTTTAATTGCTTACTTGCGTAGAGTTTCAAAGGTTCCAACTACAAGTGATGCTGATAAATTGGAAATTAAGCAACTAATTCAAAAGTACGGTGATGAAGACTCGTTGGCAGTATTTGCCACTCGTGAGGATAAAAGTTTTGTTTGGAATCATAATAGAAAAGCGGGAATTGCTTATCGCATCCAAAATGGAGTGATGGTGGCAAGCGGTGATCCAATTGGGGAACATAGTCTGTGGCCAAGTGCAGTTGAAGCTTTTTTAAATAAAGCCAATGAATATGGCTGGACACCGGCCGTCATG
>CAXBQO010000032.1:0-10521 GCA_963977945.1 uncultured bacterium | reverse complement strand
GATCAAGACTTAAATCAAATAGCTTCCTTTTATCCAGGTGCGATGAGTGAAGCTCTAAACATTGAGTTGTCACCAATTATTAAAAAATGTGGCACCTTTGATTTGTTGGTGATTTCACCAGACGATCCAGAAGCGATGATGCGTCACTCTGAAGTCGCTCGGCAATTAAAAATTCCAGTGGCGGCAGATCCATCTCAACAATTAGCCAGAATGAGTGGAAAAGAAATAGAACAGTTGGTGAAAGGCGCGAAGTATTTATTTTTAAATGAGTATGAATTGGCATTGGCACTTCAGAAAACTGGCTGGAGTGATCAGCAATTATTTGATCAAGTTCAAGTTCGGGTCGTCACCTTAGGATCAAATGGCGCAAGAGTAGAAGAACATGGCAAAGCGACAATTAATGTGAGTGTGCCAAAAGAGCGATCCAAAAAAGACCCGACCGGAGTCGGAGATAATTTTCGATCTGGATTTATTGCCGGACTCGCTTGGGGGTTAGGTCACGAGCGTTGCGCCCAATTAGGTTCAATGCTGGCAACTTATTGCATTGAAACTACCGGCACTCAAGAGTATCGATTTACAAAAGATGAATTTTTAAACCGCTTCCAAGAAGCTTATGGAAAATCTGCGGCCGATGAAATTGCACCACATTTAACGGTGCGAATTTAATTTCTTAATACTTTTACTTTTTTAATAATTGCAGCAGCTAAAGTTTCTAAATCTTTTTCAGTATGTGAAGATTTAAATGTAATTCGAATATTTCCGCTGGTTGGCAAACCCATTGCGGCTAAAACGTGACTTGGGCGTAGATCTGCAGATTTGCAGGCAGAGCCAGAATCAATATCGATTGCCATTTCAGCTAATTCATTTTTAAGTTGCTCGCCATCGATATTTGGAATAATCAAACTTAAATATTTAAATTGCCGATTTTCTAAATCGCTAGCACAGATCAAATCTTTGATTTCATTTTTCAAAAGCGATACCAATTTCTCACTTTGCTGCTTGGCTTTTAGCGAGGTCGAACTTAATTCTTGGCGGTAATTTTCTAGCGCAACGGCGCTGGCAATCATGAGCGGAATGGAAAAAGTGCGTGGAGTACGAATCGCATCAATATGTGCAAGGGGGTATTTCCAAGATTCAGGTTTTTTGATTACGAGTACGCCAAGCCCTGCAGGCCCTGCCCACGACGTGGAATCAAACAAAGCCACATCGCCATTTTTTGGCTTTGAGACATCAACCCCGCTGGTAGTGCAATCTAGAAAAAGACGAGCAGCTGATTTTGGTTCATTTTGAATATTTCCAGTTTCACCATTTGCTACTTGCCAAATCAAAATGTCAGGTTCAAAGTTTGAAAGTTTGATTCTGCCATTTTCTTCAACTGGCAGAATTTCAACTTGATTATTTGTCTTGGCTAAAGCGCGACCAATAGCGTGAATTGGTTGTCGATCAATTTGCGAGTGTGCAATTTTTAATCTTTTTAACTTATTAAAATCAGATGATTCACCTCGGCTTCCTGCGACCATTCCTTCTATTCCAATTTGGAATCCAAGATCTGGCTCACCTAAAAATTCAATTTGTGAAATTTCAGCATCAAGATTTTCGGCGAAGGTAGTTTTTGCTTTATTTACAAGTATCGATAACTCTCGACTAGCGCGGTGAACCTTAGATGGATCTCTAAATCCTTTATCAAATAACTCAATGAGTAGAGATTTTGCGGCGGGATGAAGCTCATTTTCTTGAGTAAAACCGGTTGTGAGCGGAACCATAACCCTCCGATTTCATTCCACAAGAGATGTCATTAGCACTACAGATATTCTTAACCTGTGAGCATGAAATCCGTATTTAGAAAGCTAAGCCTACTTCTCGGCGGTTCATCTCTTCTATTTCTTCTCTCTGCTTGCTCAAAAGTATCCGGCCTTGGCTACGAAGAGGGAGTGACCAGTATTAATGACCATTCATTATCTCTTTGGCAAGGTGCATGGATTGCTGCTGCAGTTGTTGGTGCGATTACATTAATTTTGATTATTTGGCCAGCAATCTTTCATCGCCGCAAAGAAGGAAAGCCGGAGTTTCCAAAGCAGGTTCAGTACAACATTCCAATTGAAATCGTTTATACCGTTGTGCCTTTCATTATCGTTTCGGTGTTGTTTTATTTCACCGCAGTAAAACAGAGCGCGATTACAAAATTATCGCCAGATGCGCAAGTTGCTCACACCATCGAAGTAAAAGGAATTCAGTGGTCTTGGCAGTTTTCTTATCCAGAAGCTGGCACTGGGGCAAATGCGACAGTGACCGGAACACCAGAGAAATGGCCAACTTTGTACTTACCGCAAGGTCAATCGGTGCGGTTAAATTTCACTTCAAATGATGTAGTTCACGCCTTTTATGTTCCAGGATTTATGTATCAAATGCAGACCTTGCCTGGTGTCACAAATCGGGTGGAATTTATTCCAAAAAAATTAGGCACGTATGAGGGTTACTGTAATATTTTGTGCGGACAGTCCCACACATACATGAGATTTAAAGTAAAAGTTGTAACGACTGCTGAGTACCAAAGTTATATTGATGGTTTGAAAGGTAATGTGGCATGACAACTTACGCGCAACCACCAAAGGTTATGACAGCGGCCAGACCGCTTCCAACAAATAAGGGCAAAATTTTTGTAAGTTGGGTTTCAACTACAGATCACAAAAAAATCGGTTATTTATATTTAATTACATCGTTTATTTGGTTTTTAGTTGGTGGAGTGATGGCGCTATTTATGCGCGCCGAACTAACTCGCCCCGGTTTACAGTTCATGAGCACCGAGCAGTACAACCAACTTTTCACAATGCACGGAACAATCATGTTGTTGATGTTTGCTACTCCGTTATTTGTGGGCTTTGCAAATGTCATCATGCCGTTACAAATAGGTGCGGCCGACGTGGCATTTCCGAGAATGAACATGCTCTCATACTGGCTCTATTTATTTGGTGGATTAATTGCTGCCGCTGGCTTTTTTACACCAAGTGGTGCGGCATCATTTGGATGGACTGCATACGCACCACTTTCACGTTCACAATTTTCGCCGGGAATCGGAGCTGATCTTTGGATTATTGGATTAGCAATCGGTGGCCTTGGAACAATTCTTGGTGGCGTTAATTTCATAACCACAATTTTTACAATGCGCGCTCCTGGAATGACGATGTTTCGCATGTCAATTTTTTCGTGGAACGTTTTGCTAACTTCGATTTTGATTTTGCTCGCTTTCCCACCACTTGCCGCGGCATTACTTGGATTAGAAGCTGACCGTTTATTTGGCTCACATATTTTTGATCCAGCAAATGGGGGCGCGATGCTGTGGCAACACTTATTCTGGTTCTTTGGCCATCCTGAGGTTTATATCTTGGCGCTGCCATTTTTTGGAATCGCAACTGAAATCTTGCCGGTGTTTAGTCGCAAACCGATATTTGGTTATAAAGGTTTAATTGCAGCGACAATCGCAATCGCAGCTCTGTCAGTAGCAGTTTGGGCGCACCATATGTTTGCTAGCGGACAAGTGTTATTGCCATTCTTTTCATTCATGACTTTCTTGATTGGCGTACCAACCGGAGTGAAATTCTTTAACTGGATCGGAACAATGTGGCGCGGTTCAATTACTCTGGATACGCCAATGATTTTCGTTATTGGTTTCTTAATAACCTTTTTATTAGGCGGTCTAACTGGAATTATTTTGGCAAGTCCACCACTTGATTTTGCAGTTTCTGCCTCCTATTTCGTCGTGGCTCACTTCCACTATGTTTTGTTTGGCACAGTGGTATTTGCGATGTTTGCCGGATTTTATTTCTGGTGGCCAAAGATGACCGGATATATGTTGAATGAAAGATTAGGAAAGGTTCATTTCTGGACTCTTTTCGTTGGATTCCACACAACATTCTTGATTCAACATTGGCTTGGAATTAAAGGATTCCCACGTCGATATGCAGATTATTTAGCAACCGATGGCTTCACATTTATGAATATGGTTTCAACTATTGGTGCCGTTTTACTTGCGCTGTCGATGATTCCATTCTTTATTAATATTTGGATTTCGCGAAACACTGCCAAAGTTACAGTCGATGATCCTTGGGGTTATGGCTCATCGCTTGAATGGGCAACTTCTTGTCCACCACCAAGACACAATTTCACTTCAATTCCAAGAATTCGCAGTGAGCGCCCGGCATTTGATTTACACCATCCACACATGGCGGAAAAGGAAAATCATTAAATGAAAGCCGGTTGGCGCCTTTTTGTAGGTTTAGCAATTTTTTACGCGATCACCACAATTATTTATTGGCAAGTTGGTGGTGAACCAGTTGGTATCACTGCGATTGCACTTAGCGCAGGGCTGGCAACAATAATTGGGTTTTATTTCTGGTTCACTGACCATAGATCTGGTGGCACATTGCCAGAAGATAATCTGCAAGGTGAAATCGCAGATGCTGCCGGTGAAATTGGATTCTTCTCGCCGCACTCTTGGTGGCCACTTCCAGTTGCTCTTTCATTGTGCGTAACATTTTTAGGTTTGGTAATTGGTTGGTGGCTAGTCATGATTGGCGTTGGCTTTTTAGTAGTCAGCATATTTGGCTTTGTGCTTGAGTATGAAGGACAGCCGTCCCACTAAATTAGGCTCATATGAATAGAGCAGAAATTATCGATACTGGCGATTCAAAGCGCAAAGCAGTAAAAATTAAGATTCAAGCACCAGCAGAAAAGATATTTTCTCTACTTTCAGATCCACGAAAACACCGATTATTTGACGGTAGTAAAACCATTCAAGCAAATATTTCTGGCCCGACCAAGCTCTATCTTGGTGCCAAATTTGGAATGAGCATGCGAATTAAGATTCCATACAAAATCACAAATCAAGTTATTGGCTATGAAGAAAATCGCAAAATTGCCTGGCGGCATCTGATGAAACATGTGTGGAGTTATGAACTTAAATCGATTAACTCTGGTGAAACCGAAGTTATTGAAATGTTCGACGGCAACCCAGCAGTATCGCAATGGTGGTTAAATCGAACTGGCGCCTATAAATGGGTAGATAAGGTGATGGCTAAGTCTTTAGTTAAATTAAAAGAACTTGCTGAACAATAATTACAAATAAATAAAATGAGTAGCAATGTTTTAGCAACTAATTCAGATATTGATGTTTTAGAACAAAAAACAATTGATCGGGCTCGCAAATTAATTGAATTAGCTGAAAAAAATCAACGCCTAATTGATAAAAGCAACCGACGTAGATTTAAAAGACTTTTTCAAGATCAAAATGCAATTTCGGTAACGGTGACTTTAACCGATGAGGTCATGCGAATTAAATCCAGTAAAGATGCCGCCCGGATTTTGTTCAAAGCAGCCAGCAAAGCAACAAAGGCAGGATTTTCGCTCTTTAATTTTCTGGGGTTGAAATCTTTGATTCTAATTTCAAAAGTGATGCCAAGAGTTTCAGTGAGCTTGGTGCATATGCAAGTAAAACGATATTCAAAGGGAATTATTTTGCCGGCCGAGCAAAAACCACTCAATCGTCACATGACAAAACGGAGAAAAACTGGAATCAATTTAAATATAAATGTTTTAGGTGAGGCGGTATTAGGACAAGCCGAGGCAGATGAGAGATTTAATCGAATAATCGAGATGATGAATCGGGCTGAAATTAACTATATTTCGGTCAAACTTTCGGCGATTGTGGCGCAGTTAAATGCGATTGATCATGACGGATCTATCGCTCGCTTAAGTGAGAAATTACGCGATATTTATCGTGCCGCCAATAAAAATAACTGTTTTGTAAATCTAGACATGGAAGAGTTTAGAGATCTGCGTCTAACTGTAGATCTATTCAAAGCAATCTTGAATGAACCAGAATTTGAATCACTTTATGCCGGCATTGTGCTGCAAGCTTATTTACCTGATTCACATCAAGTATTTGCTGAGTTGGTGGAGTGGTCAAACAAACGCAATAAAAAAAGTGGCGGTCAAATAAAAATTCGTTTAGTCAAGGGCGCAAATCTGGCTATGGAAAAAGCCGAAGCGGAATTACACGGCTGGATTTCTGCTCCGTACACCTCAAAATCAGATGTCGATGCCAGTTATTCCAGATTGTTAGACACCGCGATTAATAAAGAGGTGGCGCAGTCAGTTCGAATTGGAGTTGCTAGCCACAATCTTTTTCACATCAGTTTGGCGTTAGAAATTGCAACATTACGGGGATGTAAAACTCAAATTGATTTAGAAATGTTAGAAGGCATGGCAAACCCGGAAGCGTTAGCTGTCACAAAAGAGTTAGCGAAAATCGAGGGGAATAATTCACATATTTTGCTCTACTCACCAGTTACACGTTCTGATGATTTTGCATCAGCGGTTGCATATCTGGTCAGGCGATTAGATGAAAACACCGCACCTGAGAATTATTTAAGATCTTCATTTGAAATAGCGAGCAACCCACAAATATTTAATCAGCAAGCAGAGCGTTTTAAGAACGCTTTTTCGGCTAGAAAATCTATTTCCACTTCATCTCGTCGCCTGGCAGATAAAAAAGTAGTTGAGTTAAATGATAAAAGTGAATTTATTAATGATCCAAATGGTGATCCAACAGATTTGAATTTGGTAAGTGTCTTAGAAAAAGAAATTACAAAGGTTTTATCTACTAAATCATTAAAGATTCCGTTAGTTATCGCGGCAGAACAAAAACAATCATCTGATACGGAAATTGGGATCGACCCAAATGACAATGGCAAACCTTGGTATGAATATTCAGTTGCTACAAAAAAAGATGTTGACACCGCAATCAAATGCGCAAAATCTGCAATGGAAGATTGGAACAAAATCGGAGCCAAACAAAGAGCGCAAATTTTAGAAAAGTGCGCACGCCAAATAGATAACGAGCGTTTAGTTTCAATTGCAATCATGAGTCGTGATGCGGGTAAAACATTTGCAGAAGCAGATCCAGAAGTTAGTGAAGCAATCGACTTTGCCAATTTTTACGCAGCAAACGCGGAAAAAATTAATATGGATTCTGATTCAACTCCGACCGGAGTCGTTGTCGTTGTTCCGCCGTGGAATTTTCCATATTCAATTCCGGCCGGTGGAATTTTTGCTGCATTAGCTGCTGGTAATTCGGTGATATTTAAATCAGCACCTGAAACAGTTGCCACATCTTGGCAACTGGTCAATCAAATTTGGCAAGCGGGTGTACCAAAAGAGGTTTTGCAATTTGTCTCGACCAGAGATGATGAAGTGGGAAAACATCTTGTCTCTAATCCAGAGGTAAATGCGGTAATTCTTACTGGCGCGTTTTCAACCGCTGAAATGTTTTCAAGTTGGCGAGCAGAAATGAATTTACTTGCGGAAACAAGTGGCAAAAATTCAATTATTTTGACCGCTTCTTGCGACATAGATGTTGCGGTAAAAGATTTGGTGCAATCAGCTTTTGGAAATGCTGGTCAAAAATGTAGCGCGGCGTCGCTCGCGATAGTTCAGAAAAGTATTTATGAAGATCCATCATTTAAGCGGCAATTAGTTGATGCGGTCACCACCTTAAAAATTGGAAAAGGCTATGAATTATCAACTTCGGTTGGCCCGGTTATCCGCAAAGTTGATAAGAATGAAAACACGCCACTTGCTCGCGCATTGACCACATTAGATGAGGGCGAAACTTGGTGGATAGAACCAAAACAATTAGATGATGCAGGTTTTATTTGGCAACCAGGAGTCAAAGTTGGAGTCAAACCTGGCTCTTGGTCACATTTGAATGAATGGTTTGGTCCGGTACTTGCAATCATGGTTGCGCCAGATTTAGAGAGTTCGATTCTTTGGCAAAACCAAACTCCATACGGTTTAACCGCCGGAATTCAATCTTTAGATGAAAATGAATGCGAAAAGTGGATTGAAAAAGTTCAGGCTGGAAATGTTTATGTAAATCGAACAATTACTGGTGCGATTGTAAATCGACAACCATTTGGTGGCTGGAAACGCAGCAGCGTGGGAGCAAATGCCAAAGCTGGGGGAGAGAATTATTTGGCGACTCTACGAAATTGGCGCAAATTACAGCATTTCTTACCGATGAAAGAACAGGCGGTGCGATGGTGGAAGCAAATTGGTTCACAAAGTATTGACCGCGCTGGATTAAAAACTGAATCAAATTTGCAACGGTATAGATCGTACGAAAATGGAATATTGGTTCGTATCGATAGTGGAACATCAAAAGATGAAATTGCATTTTTAGAGTGGATTAAGAAAGAACTGCCAGTGAAATTGGTTTATTCCAGCCCAGATTTAATTAATGGTTTAACAAATGTAATTGTTGAATCGGTGGATGATTTTATAGAAAGGGCCGTGGAATTTAACCGTGTTAGATGGTTATCAATCGAAGCTGCGCCAATTTTTCAATTACTAAAACGTGGAATTTCTTGCGATCCACGGGCAATTGCACAACGAGGTGATATCGAACTTAGTAGATGGTTTTTAGAACAAAGTGTTTCGATAACACAACATCGTTATGGAAATACAAATGCTGGACCAAAACCAAGAGCAATAGGATTAGCCAGCTAAGTTACGGGACGTAGCGCAACTTGGTAGCGCACTAGGCTGGGGGTCTAGTGGTTGAGGGTTCAAATCCCTTCGTCCCGACCAACAATTTAAAAATAAATTAATTACTTTTATTCAACGCGAAGTAACCCCAACTCAAAGTCGAAGCCAGAATTACCCAGATTTGATACGGTATAAACGCAAGTCCAATAGCAAATGAATTTGAGAAATTTAAAATAGTTAAGGGCAGAGTAATTAAAGCTGCCAAACTAAGTGCGATGGCTGCCGCCATAAAATTGTGGGGGCGATAAAACTGGTAAGCCCAAATCAGTGCCATAACAACTGAAAGTGCGAGAATCGCTAACCAAATAAACCAAGTTCTTTCACTTAAATTTTGCCAATTGCTATATATACAAACTCCTATGACAAAAAAGTTATATGGCCAAATTAATCCAAATACAAAATCTGGTGGTTGCCAACTTGGTGCGGTTAAGGATTGATACCAATTGTCGCCGGTGTTAACCCAGATGCCCGAACCGATGATATAGATCGTGAGAACTGCGAATGCAATTACCAGTGAAGTGGTGCGCAAGTTTTTAGTGGTGACCACTCTCTAACTCTTTAACCTCTTGCGAAGTTGGTTTAGAAATTGTTTCAGTTGCTGCCCGACTCATTCGATTTTGTAATTTTGCTCGGATGCTCTTTGGATTTCTAACACCGCGGGCATCTTCGGCTGCAATTTCAAGTGGTGCGCTTTGTTCATGTTGGGTCAGCGTCCATTTTTGTTCGGCTGAAAGCGGTTCGTGAACTTCTACAAACTCGCCGTGCGGCAACATCATCAACCGACCAGTTTCTCTGCCGTGCAGCACAGATTCACGATCAGCGCGTTGCAAGGACAAGCAGATTCGTTTAGTGATTACAAATGCCAATGGTGGTAACAAGAAAATTCCAATTCGGGTACCCCACATAATTTGATTAATGCTTAAGTGAAAGTGAGTCGCGATCAAATCGTTACCGCCATTAATTAGTGAGACCAACATGAAAGTTAGAGACATTGCGCCAATTGCAGTGCGGTTTGGATTATTGCGAGGGCGTTCTAGTAAGTGATGTTCTTTTTTATCACCAGTCATCCAACTTTCGATGAATGGGTACAGCGCCATCGCTGTAAAAATTATTCCGGGAACAATTAATCCTGGAATTAAAATATTCCAAGAAATTGTGTGTCCAAAAGCGTGAGTTTCTAATGGTGGCGACATGCGCACTAATCCATCTAGCCAACCCATGTACCAATCAGGTTGCGATCCAGCGGAAATTTGGCCCGGAGTGTATGGACCGTACAACCAAATTGGATTTATAGAGGCAACCGCTCCAAGAAATGCAGTGATTCCAAAAACGATAAAGAAAAATCCGCCAGCTTTTGCCATGTACACCGGCATTAATCGATAACCAACCACATTCTTTTCGGTGCGGCCCGGCCCTGGGTATTGAGTGTGCTTTTGATACCAAACTAACATCAAGTGCACAGTTATAAGAGCTAAGAAAATTCCTGGCAGCAATAAAACGTGAACAATATAAATTCTTGGAATGAAAACCTCACCCGGGAATGGACCACCAAATACAAAGAAAGCTAAATAAGTTCCAACAACGGGAATCGCTTGAATGATTGCTTCGGCAATCCGAATTCCAGTTCCAGATAACAAATCATCAGGCAGTGAATAACCGAGGAATCCTTCAACAATTCCGAGAGTTAATAATCCAACTCCGATGATCCAGTTAAATTCTCGAGGTTTGCGAAATGCTCCAGTAAAGAAAACTCGCAATAAATGCACCACGATTGCGGCCATAAAAATTAACGCTGCCCAGTGATGGATTTGACGCATTAATAATCCGCCACGAACATCAAAAGAAATATGCAGCGTAGATGCATAAGCAGCCGACATCTTTACATCTTTAAGTGGCAGGTAAGAGCCTTCGTACTCCACT
>CAXBQO010000031.1:0-10818 GCA_963977945.1 uncultured bacterium | reverse complement strand
GGAGCAAAAGACAGACTGGTTAACCAACCCGCAAAGATGTTGAGCAGAATCGAAATCAATTAATACCTGCTACAGAAATAAGACGCTCAACGCTAGTAGTGAGTGAGTATTCAGATTTAAAAGAGTTTAGTTTGACCCCATCAAAAATTTTTTTAGGAATTACGCCCTTAGTTTTCGGTAAATCCAAGTCTTTGCGGCAAGTCGTCAGTTCTTCTGCAATCTTTACGTACTCAACATTATCTAAAATCTTAGTTCGCAATTTGGCAGGTATTCGTTCATCTTTCTTGGCAGATTTAAGAATCTGATCTAGATTTTCAAACTCTTGCGCTAGCGCCGCTGCACCTTTTTCACCGATACCTTTCACACCAGGCAAACCATCAGATGCATCCCCTCTAATGCTTGCAAATAATCCATAACGTTTTGCCGGTATGCCAAACCGATTACTTACATAAGACTCATCAACTAAATCATGATTTGCAATGCCCTTAGCTAAATAAACAATCTTGCAATCATTCTGATCATCAACTAATTGAAAAAGATCTCTATCGCCAGTAACAACTCGGGTGGGTTGCTGGTTTTGATGGCAATAACTGGCAATCACATCATCAGCTTCAAAATCATCCATACCCACTACTAGAAATCCGATTGCTTCCAAGACATCTAAAATTATTGGAATCTGATCAGTGAGTAAATCAGGTTCTGCTTCTTCATCACCTTCATCATCGACCCGATTGGCTTTATAGCCGGGAAATAATTGCACTCGCCAAGAAGGCCGCCAATCTCCATCGATGCAGAAAATAATTTCACCCGGTTGATATTTTGCAATCAATCTTGCGCTCATATCTAGAAAACCACGAATCGCATTGATTGGTTTGCCATTAGCGCCAAGCATCGAGTCTGGCATTCCAAAATATGCTCGATACCAAAGCGAAGCACTGTCAAAGAGCATAAGGGGTGTGGAATTTTTAGATGGTGGCAAAAGCAACGACTCCCCGATCAATTAAATTTAATGCCCGATCGCAAATTTCCTTCAATTCCGGAACTATTAATCCAAGTTGGCGCAATAAATCCACGATTTGTTTCATATTGCGCACAAAGTCGCCAACATTTAATTCGGTGTTTTTCAAAACATTTGTTAATGAATTTCCGGCAGCCCATCGATAACTTATAGTGCAAAAGCCAAAATCTGGCGCCTTGGATGTTTCGATTCGATGTTCAATTTCCTGCTCATTTAACTCAGCCCAGATTTTGGATAATTTCTGTAGCGCGGCGGTAGTTGCTCCTTTTGGAATCTGAAACTCTTCCTCAATTCTGGATTCAAAAACTAAAGACGAAATCACCGCAACTAATTCTCTGGGGGCTAGTTCATTAAAAACCCCACGTCTAATTAATTCTGCCAATAACAAATCACTTTCAGCATAGATTTTTCCAAGCAACTTTCCCCATTGAGTAACTTGATCTGAATCAATGTATTGATATTTCCTAAGAATCGACAGAATTCGATCAAAGCGTTTGGCAATTACGTTTGTACGACTTTCAATGCGATTTTTTAGGGTTGATAATTCCTGATCTAATCGCTTAATTTTTTCATTATGCTTTTTTTGATTTTGTTCATCCTTTGAATTGATTAACTCTTGTCGCAATTTCTCCGTTTTAGTCACCTGCTTAGCCAAGCCGACAACCGCCTTATCGGCTTGAAACTGCGCCAAAGATTGCTCCAATAGATTTCGAGCAGATTCGTAATCAACTCTGGCAATTAGGTTAATTGACATGTTGTAACTTGGTTTAAAAGAGCTGCGCAATGGATAAGTTCTAGTTGCTGCCAACATTCCAATTGAACTTGAATCCAAATCTTTATTCCACATAATCACGGCGTTGCCTTCTACATCTATCCCCCGTCGACCAGCTCTTCCAGTTAACTGGGTATATTCACCGGCAGAAATTGGAACGTGCGCTTCACCATTCCATTTAGTTAATTTTTCTAAGACCACGGTTCGTGCTGGCATATTTATGCCAAGAGCTAAAGTTTCAGTAGCAAACACCGCTTTTATTAATCCGCGTTGAAAAAGTTGTTCTACCGTGACTTTAAATGCAGGTAGTAATCCAGCATGATGAGCCGCCACCCCGCGCTGCAGCCCTTCCATCCACTCGTAGTAACCAATAACTGTTAAATCTTCAGCTGGAATATCCTTAATATTTTGTGAAACCACTTCCTTAATTTGCGAAATTTCATTTTGATCATTTAATCGCAAACCAGCCAACACACACTGTCTTACCGCTTGATCACAACCATTTCTCGAAAAAATAAAAGTGATAGCAGGTAATAACTGTTCTTTTTGTAGCCGAGAAATCACTTCTGGTCTAGATAGTGATTTAGGTAATCGATCTTTTGTGGCCCAAGATCCCCTGATATTTTTAAAGGTATTTCTCTCCATCTGCATGAGTTCTGGATTTAGTTTTTGCTCTTCCCCAAACAAATCCAGCAATCTATTTCCAAAGAAGACATGCTGATAAAGTGGAACTGGCCTGGTTTCGCTAACCACAATTTTGGTCTCACCTCTAACCATTTGTAGCCATTCACCAAACTCCTCTGCATTGGAAACAGTTGCAGAGAGAGAAACAATTCGTACCGACTCTGGCAAATGAATCAATATCTCTTCCCAAACTGCGCCACGGAATTTATCGGCTAGGTAATGAACCTCATCCATAACCACATATCGAAGTTGATTTAGATTCGATGAATTTGAATAAATCATGTTTCGTAAAACTTCAGTAGTCATAACCACAATTTGTGCATCTGGATTAATGTTGCTGTCGCCAGTCAAAAGTCCAACTTTGTTTTCACCAAATTTTTGAGTTAATTCATTAAATTTTTGATTCGATAAAGCTTTGATTGGTGTGGTGTAAAAACATTTGCTTTCGTTACTACTTGCCAATGTGGCGGCGAATTCACCCACCACAGTTTTACCCGCCCCTGTAGGAGCTGCTACCAATACTCCAAACCCTTCTTCTAAGGCTTGGCAGGCAATCTTTTGAAAATCATCTGGCACAAAAGAAAGAGTGTTGAAAAACTTTTCTGTTTCAGGATGCGATTTTAGTTCGGTTTGAATTCTTTTGGCTCTTTCAAATGCTGCCGCCGGTGAAAGTTGGTTCATATTTGAAATTTTCTAATCTTCATAGCTATTTACTATGCAAAGCGATTTTCAAGGCTTTAGGTTTTACTGAAATTACTGCTGGCAGAGAACAAAAATACTCACCATCTGCATAAACCTTCTTCTTTTGAGCGTCTACACAATCAATGAGTATTTCTTTTGCAGTAAAAAAACTAACAGCTGGATGAGTGATGTGTTTACCCTTAAAAACTTTTGGAAAAACTTTCAATAACTCAAATTTAGAAACTGGTTTAAGCACCATAAGATCAAGTAGGCCATCATTATTTTTAGCATGCGGCACAATTTGCATACCGCCGCCGTAGCAATACCCATTAGCAACGCTAACCAACATTGCATCTGTCTCAACAACTTTTCCATCTAACACAAGTCGATAACTTATTGGTTTGAATTTGAATAATTCCATCAACGTTGCGATTGTGTACTTAATCTTGCCTTTAACTACCCTGAAAGAGTTTGCCCGTTCATTTACTAATGCATCAAATCCGGTACTTAAAACTTGCCCAAAATACCTTTTAAATTCAGAATCTGCTTTTGAAACTATTCCTAAATCAATAACTTCAAAATCCGATGATTTCTTCAATAACCGAGAAATTTCAATTTTTTGTTGGTTATTTGTATTTGCAAAATCATTTCCGGTACCTGCCGGATAAACTGCCAAGCCAGCCGAAGCAAAACCTGATTTTTGGGTTTCTTGAATACATAAATTGACTAAACCATCTCCCCCGATGGCAACAACTTTCAATGAATCTAATTGCGGTAGAGATTGGGACTGCACCATAAAATCAGATAATTTAGCACTCGATTTCTCTGCGCTATTTTCATCAATTACTGAGATAGTTTCATCATGATGCGCTGCCGCATTAATCTTCGAAATTAATCGTTTCGCTAATCCCCGACCTGATTTTCTATTTATTACGACGGCGATCAACTAAAAGTCCTATCGAACCACTGAGTAGATAAAGCAAGCACATTGGAATTGCTAACAAAGTCATAGTTATTGGATCTGGTGTTGGTGTAAAAGCCGCCGTAAAGGTAAAAATTAAGAAAACTACTATCCGCCAAGGTTTTAAAATGCTTTTTCCAGAAAGAACTCCCAAAAAATTAAGAGCCACCAGAAAGACTGGAAAAGTGAAAGCCATTCCAAAAAGTAGAATTAGACGTAATACGAAATCTAAATAATCATCAAATCTAACTAAGTTGTTTAAATTGTTTGGAGTAAATCCCAAAAGCACTTTTACTGCGTGTGGCAGAAGCAAATAAGCCAGAGTCGATCCGACTGCAAATAATGGAACGCTAAAAAACATGACAACGATGGTTGCTCTACGCTCACGGCGATGAAGTGCTGGTGTGATGAAAGCCCATAACTGATAAATCCAAATCGGAGCGCTAAAAATTAAACCGGTTAAGAGCGAGACTTTTACCTCTAAATTAAATGGTCCGAGTAATCCATTTATATACAACGCGCCACAGGATTTAACTGATTTCTCCAAGGCCTTTAAATCGCAAAACGGTTTAGTGAGAAAAATAATGGTTTTGTCATAAAGCGCCCATCCCAATATTGAAAATAATGCTATTGCAGATGCCGCTTTTATGATGCGGGAGCGAAATTCCTTTATGTGTCCAAGAAGTGGCATCTTCCCATCTGAAGATCTGGCCACAATAAGACTATGAGACTATTTAAGAAAACTACTTATTATCTGAATCAGAATCTTTTTGGTTCTTATCGCCATCTTTAAGTTCAGATTTAAATATCCGTAAAGACTTTGCCAATGAGCGGGCAGAGTCTGGCAACCGCTTTGAACCAAACAGTAAAACTACGACGATTAGCAAAACCAGTATGTGCCAAGGACGATCAAGATTCATGCCAAAAGCCTATCAAATTTGAGCTATTTATTATCGGCCGTAATTTGCAAGGCAGTCATTTGCCAATGTTTTTACTCGTTGTTTAACGTTTTCTGGGCATTCTACTTTCATGTAACCGCTCCAACGCAGCAAAGTGCGAGCTAGCCAATCGATGTTTGAAATTCGCAATTTAACTTTAATCGGGTATTTCTTATCAGAGGAATTATCTACTGAGATTACTAAGCGCTTCATCCTTTCCAGAAATAGTTTCATCTCATCTTTACACAAAAGAACAACTTCTATTTCACTTGGTGTTTGATCCGATATTGGCTCATATTTTTTTCCAGAACCATTTATTGAATTGATATTTCCAATTAAAAAGGTTCGAGTTGCATTTGAAGTTAAACAAAAGGCTGATAAATATCCAAAACCGTTTTCAAAATAAATTTTCAACGGCCATATCGTTCGAGTCGATGCTTGCCCATTCATTTTTGAAATGTACTCGATCTGCAATTCTTCTCGGTTCTTTATCGCGGTCGAAAGTTTGGTAAGAGTTTCGTTGCCAAGATTTTCTCTGGACACATTCACCTGGTTGGCATAATTAAGGTTCAGTTTTCTTATTAAAGAATCAATTCGTTCGGTAACTTGTGAACTATTTGAAGCCGACTGAATACTCTTAAGGCCAAGTGTTAGCGCTAACTGCTCTTCTGCTGTGAAACTTCTTGGTTTATCTAAAACCTGTGGTTGTCTAACTGATACATATCCATCTGATATCTGTAACTCAATTAACTCATATGGGGTATAACCCGGTAACCCACACATGAAAGCAAGTTGTAAATCGGTATTTATTTGATCCTCACTTGTATTGAAAACTTCTGCCAGCTCTCTAATTGAAACTCCAGGATTGTTAAGAATGTATGGAATCAAATCAAAAGTCCGGACGGCACGCGAGATAGCGGTCTCACTCATTTGCTTGCCACCTCTAATGCCGAAATAACCATTTTTCTCAAAGAGTCTGGCTCTAAAACTTTTACAATTTCAGAATAAAAAAGAATCTCTTGTGCGAAAAGGTTTTCATCTTCGTAAGAAACTTTCCAAGTATCTTTTTCGTTGGCACTCTTTATCAACTCAGCATTTTTAGTAAATGGAAGCTGCCGTCCCTTAACAACCTCTAGCACAGCATGGTTATCAAGAATCTCTGGGCCATTTTGAAATCCAAAATTATCTATTTTGAAATCTTTTGGCACTTCAAACTGATTATCCTTCTTCGAAACTTCTATTAGTGACTCAAATCGGGACAATTTAAATCGTTTGGTTTGCTTGTTTTCTTCCCCAACTAAGTACCAAGAACCTTGGTGTAAAAATAACCCGTACGGTTTTACGGAACGATTCTTTTTTGAGTAGTTAAAACTTATGTTGCGACGGGAAGACACCGCTTGCCAAAGAATCGGCAACAATGGATCGCTAAGTTCATAATCAACATCGGTTATGCCAGAAATATCTTCGAGTACGGAAACTCCACTACTGGCCAATCTGCGCAATCCAGATCTTGCAATCTCTTCTAGATTTGTGGATTGCCAAAGAGCGATGGCTTGATTCATCATGAGTAGCTCTTCATTTGTGAATTTTTCACTATCAAATTGGAATCGCTTTGGACTTATTCGATATCCCGCCTCATCTTCGAACAGCGGATCATCTCCGATAAATTCAATCTCGATTCCCATTTGTCTTAATTCATCTTTGTCCCGCTCAAACATTCGCTCTTTTGTAGCGGCGCTGCCTTCATAACCACTTATCTTTTCGAAGATTTCTCGCTTAGTTAGGTAACGCGATGCAGCTAACAATCCCATAGTGAGATTTATCAATCTCTCAGTTTTTGCCGAATTACTGTCGCTACTCATATTGGGATTTTATCGGTGCTATGGTTTCGCCGTGAGAAACGCTCAACATAAAGGCAATTCATCGTTATCAGGTACAACTTTCAAGTCGAAAAATTTTTTATTCGCTGCCAGCGTTATCGTTTCCTTATCATTCTTATCCGCTTGTTCAACTACCGGAGGGGTAGAACCAATGACGACGAATTCAGCCACTCCATCTAATGGAACTAATCAATCTAGTCAATCAGCACAAGGATTCACTTTGCCCTCTGTTTCAGCCAATAAAGGTAAAGCACCAGAAATCGGCAAACCAAGTGGAGCGGCACCTACTGAATTAATAAAAAATGATATTTTTGTGGGTTCTGGTAAAACCGCACTTCCAACTTCTAGCGTGACTGCCCATTATGTTTTGATGAGCTGGAAAACTGGCGAAGTTTTGCAATCATCTTGGGATGGCGGAACCGCTCCTACTTTTCCTTTAAGTGGTGTGATTCAAGGTTGGCAACAAGGAATTCCAGGAATGAAAGAGGGCGGACGTAGATTATTGGTTATTCCACCAGCGCTTGCTTATGGTGAACAAGGTGGTGGCCCAATAGGTCCAAATGAAACTTTAATATTTGTTGTTGATTTGGTAAAAATTTCTTAAAACTTTTCGCGATAACTAACAGCTCAAATATTTTCAATATTTTCAATACTTTCGCTACTTTCACTATCTTCACCTTTTCCAGGACGACGACGTCTCGGTAAAGGTTTAGCATCTAAAGCCAATCTACGAACAACGGTTATGAATCCGGTATGTCCGATCATTCTGTGAACTGGGCGAACCGCTAATCCCTCGTGATGCCAATTTCGCACAATTAATTCGATGGTTTCAGGTTCGGCAAACTTATTTGATTTTTTTATACTCGAAATTGTTTTCTGTATTTGAGTTGCGGTAGCGACATAAATTGCTAATACTCCGCCAGGTCGCAATGCACTTGCCACCGCATCGATTGCATCCCAAGGATCTAACATATCCAAGATTGCTCGGTCGTAATCATTTGCGAAATTCATCTCTTTTATGTCACCAACTTGCAGGTTCCAATTTGTGCGCTTTGAATTAAGACCTTGAGATAAATCAAAATTCTTAACAGTGTCACTTGCTATCTGAGCAAACTCGGCTCGAATTTCAAAGGAATCTAATTGACCAGATTCAGAAATTGCTCGCAGAATCCAAAGCGACATCGCGCCAGAACCAGCGCCAGCTTCCAAAACTTTATGTCCTGGCTGAATATCAGCTAATCCGATTATTGCCATCGCATCTTTTGGATAAATGATGGTGGCACCGCGTGGCATTGACAGGGTGTAATCCATCAAAAGTGGTTTGAATGCTTGAAATTTCAATCCGGAATTAGTTTCTAAGATGCTGCCCTCTGAAATTCCAACTATTTCATCGTGATTTATCCAGCCTTTATGCATGTGCCATTGCGCGCCTTTGGTTAAAGTAATTGTGTACATCCGACCCTTCGTATCGGTCAGTTGTACCCGTTCACCATAAGCAAAAATATGTGGCCCGGTAACTTTTGTAGGTTCCATTTAATTACCCGCCCACCAATTTTTTAAAAGGGTTAAATCAATCTCCTTTAAATTTTTAACTTGCAGCAAACGCTTATTTGGAGCCAAAGTTTGAATATTTGGAATGCCAATAACCTTTGCCCCTGCTGCCAAACCACTGGTTATTCCAGTTAGTGAATCTTCCACCACAATGCAATCTGAAATAGCTACGTCAATCAGTTTTGCTGCCAACAAATATGGCGCTGGGTCAGGCTTACTTCTTGGGACATCATCACAACTGACGGTTGCATCAAATAACTCTGCCGGTAACTTTTGCAGAGCAGCAGACATAAGTATTGATGGACTCGCAGTTACTAGCGCAGTCTTACATCCTGAATTACGAACCGCGGTTACTAACTCCACCGCACCATCAATGAGATTCAATTTGGTTCTTAATTTTTCATACATTCTTTTTCCAAGTTCGTGCATGAAATATCCCGATGGCATTGGTTTATTTGCTCTCGCTTGCATATAACTTTCTGTTTTCTCAGCCGGACCACCTAAACAATTCGCTTGATCCTCGATACTCCACTCATAGCCAAGTTCGGCCATAACCTCTTTTTCAGATTCCAGCCAAAGTGGTTCAGAATCAATTAATGTGCCATCCATATCAAACAAAACAGCTTTCATGAGGCGTTGAAATATTTCGCTTCCGGATGATGAGTAATTATCGAGGTTGTTGATTGCTCTGGAACCAATTGAAACTCTTCGGTGAGCGAGACTGAAATTCGAGCCGGATCTAATAATGTAAAAATTTCAGCCTGCGCTGATAAATCTGGGCATGCTGGATAGCCAAATGAATACCTAGAGCCACGATATTTTTGATCAAAGATTTCACTTAAAAGTTGGGAATCTTCGCTGGCAAAACCTAACTCTTGCCGCACTCTAGAGTGCCAATGTTCAGTTAATGCTTCGGTCAATTGCACCGACAACCCATGTAATTCCAAATACTCACGATAAAGATTTTCATTAAATAACTTGCCGGTGGCAGCAGAAATTGATTCGCCCATTGTCACAACTTGGAATGAAACCACATCTACTTCACCGGAAGATTTTGGTCTAAAAAAATCAGCTAAACATAAACGACGATCTCGGGATTGTCTTGGAAAATTAAATCGAACCCATTCAGTTAAATCGGTTTCAGATTTATAGATGATTAAATCATTTCCTTCGCTCTGGCATGGGTAGTACCCATAAATCACCGCGGCGTTTAACCAATTATTGGTTTGAATTTGATTCAAGAGTGATCTCATTCGTGGCCGAGCTTGCTGCTCTGCCATTTGCGCAAAATCCTTACCTTTCATTCCCCATTGCCCAAGAAATAGCGCACGCTCATCAATCTTTGAAACATAATCTGCCAGCGCAATACCTTTAACAACTCTTGAACCCCAAAATGGTGGTTTCGGAATCGGATTTGTCTGGCTGACATCAGATCTTTTGGTATTGATTGCATTCTTTTCATTTTCAAAACCACTGCCGCGTTTGGTAACTCGTTGTTTTAATGGAGGCAGTTTTATCTCAGAATTTCCGCGCTTAATTTCCATTAAGGTGTCCATCAAGCGCAATCCTTCAAAAGCATCTTTGGCGTAACGAACAGTGCCACTAAAGCTTTCCGCTAAATCTTGTTCTACGTAACTTCTAGTAAGTGCTGCGCCACCTAAAATTATTGGCCATTGATCTGCTAAACCTCGAGTTGTGATCTCTTCTAAATTCTCTTTCATAATCACGGTTGATTTCACAAGCAATCCACTCATACCGATTACATCTACCGAATTTGTTTCGGCTGCATCCAGAATTTGATTGATGGTTTGTTTGATTCCGATATTTACCGTTTCATAACCATTATTAGACAAGATGATGTCAACCAAATTTTTACCGATGTCATGCACATCGCCTTTCACCGTTGCCATGAGCACTTTGCCTTTGCTTTCACCTGCAACTTTTTCTTTTTCGATATAAGGATTAAGCCATGCCACCGCTTGCTTCATCACACGGGCGGATTTTACCACTTGCGGTAGGAACATTTTGCCTGCCCCAAACAAGTCACCGACCACGTTCATACCGTCCATCAAAGGCCCTTCGATGACGTCTAAGGGGCGCGGGAATTTTAGCCGTGCTTCTTCAGTGTCTTCATTGATATAGGTAGTTACCCCTTTGACTAGCGCGTGTTCAATGCGTTTTTCTACGGGCAATTCACGCCATGACAAATCGACGGTGCTGTCTTTTTTCTTACCGCTTAAATAGTTTTCTGCCACTTGCATCAAGTGGTCGGTGGCGTCTTGACCTGACTCACCTTGGTTGCGGTTCAAAATCACGTCTTCAATGGCGTTTCT